>CAYZLH010000203.1:0-5682 GCA_964478795.1 uncultured Bdellovibrionales bacterium
CAGTGGTGCTGGAAGATAATGTTGACTCACTTGTGATGTGTGACGCCGCGAGTGTAAGTTTGGGCTTGAAAAATATTTTAACGAACTCCATTGAGGCCCTCGAGTTGCAATCAGAAAAGTGGATAAAGATAGAATTAACGACTGTGGGAGACGAGATCATTCTGCGAATTGCGAATTCTGGAGAACGTATTCCCGAGGAGATTCAGGATTTGTTGTTTGATCCTTTGTTTACCACCAAAGCGGAAAAAAACAATTTAGGTCTAGGCCTTTCAGTTGCTGAGGGTATTTTTCGATCACACGGGGCAAAATTTTCTCTGTTAAAGGATTCGCCGCAGACTTGTTTTGAAATTCGTTTTCCGAGTATCTCGATCTGTTAGGCTGCGGCTTGGTAAGGATCTCGTGATTCCTTTGGCTATAGTTAAGGCTTTCATTCAAGGGGTTTGGCGCTGATTTTTAGCCTAGTTAGTTGCCAGTTTCTGCTTCTTTTCCGCACGGGCCAAAAGAAACACGGCAAACAAAATGAAGCCAAAGGATGCCCAGTCAATCCAGCTCGGCCAAGGTGTTGAAAATAAAACACAACTAAAAAGCGTAGCCGTTGTGCCTGCAATCAGCGACGTAAGTCGATTGGCTAGTCCCGCGAAAGTAGCGGTGCGCCCGCGAATCATGAAAATAAATACTGAGAAAAACGCCACCATTCCATAGAATAAGCCCGAAAGTCCGGCGGGAAACCAATAAGAATGTGGCGATACCAGCGCATGGGAAAATTTTGCGAAAAATGGATTAGAGTCTTCTGGCGAAAATCGAAAGACCAGCAGAAATCCCAGCGTAACTAAGATCATCGTAAAGGATGCTGCCAGTTGCTCGATCCCAAAGTAGGCGCGATTGTCGATCTTTGCGCCCGCCGGATCCACGCTCTTGAAATAGTTCATAATATAAATTCGCAGAAAGTAACTAAGTAGGTAGAAAAACAACAAACCCATCACAAATGGGGAATCCAAAAATGCAAAATGTTTATCGGCTGAAGCGTCCAAAAAGACGGCGATGCCCGACTGTAAACTTAACGCCAGCAGTGCACAGAGGACCGCCGCGTTTTCTTCCCACTGCACTCTCCGTGTGGATAGCTTCTGCCAGAGGAGAATCTGATCTACGAGGCGACTGACGATCAAAACTCCCGCCCGCATTAGCACCATGGCAATCATTACGGAGATCGGTTGCGCATAAAGCAAAGTGGTGCTGGGTATGATGAAGGCGGTGCAAACTCCCGAAAGCAGAATCGGCATAGTCAATTTCCAATCAAAGGGTCGCATTCTTTTTTGCCAACCCAAGAAGAGGATCACGCCCACGCACAAGATGCTGGAACTAATGGTGGAGTACACCAAGTATTCCGCATCATTCATCCCCAACATTCCGGCCGCAGGAGAGCCGGTAAAGTACTTAACGGAGATGCCAGTCAGTACATAGAACGTAAAATAGCCAAGACAGAGGGGAAGTAGTCCTAAATTCATTTAGGTTCGATAACACGCGTTGTCTAAGGACCCAAGCAAAGTTTACGCGGCAAATTTTGGTCAGAGGATTGAGACATTTTTGGGCGAAAAGAATAAGTTTTGTCCCAAACACTTTGCTAGAAGGAGGTGGAATCCCCTTACACGCAGTTGGCATAACGCTTGCTCTGCGAAGAAAAAACTCGGAGTAACGCAATGATCAGTCAGCTTTTTTGTCTTTTGTTCGCCTTGGTTTCCTATTCTGAAGAGTTTCCGATCAGAGAAAACTTCTACTCGCCGAAAGGCAAAGAGCAGGTCGTATCCTTCACTGGAACATTTTTAACGGAGTTTCGTTCTCTGGATAAAATCTCCGAGCTTAGCCTGCAAGAGCGTGAGCAGTTCAAACAGCTCCGCATCGTGCCCACCTTAAAATATTTATTTGGACCTTTGACCCATCGAGAAATCGGCAATCCGCAACGAGGTCTCGAACTGCAAGTGGATTGGACTACCGCTACCATGCGCCGCGGAAGAGTGGCCGTGAAATATCGCTACCAAGCGGTGTGGATTTTGGATGCCCGAATTCAAGGTGCTTTTCCACTTCCCGTTCCCTTTGACGCGGAGGATTTGTACACACCAAATTGGAAGCGTTGCACCGATTCTCATCCCGATCACCAAACGAACTATTACTATTGGTATTATTGGGATCCTGCACGACCGGGCTGTGATCACACTCAACTTGGCCTCTACCAAACTGTCTCCGTTGAGCTTGGCGCCCAAACGCAAAACCAACAGTTATCCTTTCCCGAGTATGACAAGATTCTCCGTAGTGGTCCCGAAGGCAAGGGCTTACATATGACTTTTGCTTTTGGCTATGTGGAAGATCCCGCAAATCCCAATCCAGATTTTGATTTTGACTCTGGCATGCAGGCCTATCGAAACTTTTTGCAGCAAACCCGTGTGGCTCTAGCCGGACTGCCGGATGCCGCGTTTACTGAGACGCCAATTCTGCAAAAGGAATATCTTGGGGCTAATAATCCAAATTTAGTCATTGGCCATCGCTTTGCGGGTTCATTGCGAGGAGTGCCCACGCAAGTCAATATTGTGACTGCGGCCGGAATCGATCAAATGGAACTTTTTGCCAAAAGTTTCGCGCATGACCATGATGGTTTTTTTGGTTGGTTAGGACATTCGCGCGTGGGCTCAGGATTTGATGCCGATCGCTTTGCCCGAATGTTGGAGAGAAATCCCGCCTATTATTCAATGACCAACAATTATCAGTTGGTCTATTGGGGCGGTTGCAACAGCTATTCCTACTACACGTTGCCATTTTTTGATTTGAAGGCGAGAGCCTCAAACGGTGCGGATCCCAAAGGCACCCTCGGCTTGGATATTATTGCCAATGGCTTGCCGTCTTACTTTCATTTGAATTCGGTAAACTCCTCCATCATTTTGCGGAACCTCCTTGCTTGGGATTCGAGGCCCAGCTACCAAAAAATCCTCGGCGAAATAGAGGGGGCCGCTGGCTCCTCTGGCATCGACGTGCTGGTGGCAGTTTTGGGCGATGAGGATAATCCTAAGTAGAAGTAGTTAAGTAACTGAGGTCACCCTTCGTATAGCGTGGCTAAAATTCGCTTCGATATCGCGCAATTTAGAAATATTAGCGCTGTCTGCCAGTATTTGCTTTTCTGTTGACTGCTACAGCAGTTCGGTTTTCAATTGATCGACGATACAATTGCCCGAACCGGCAGGAGCACTACCCATGCGAGAGATCTTACTAAGATCCGTACCCAACGGGGTAGGATTACACGAATATTACGATTTACTGCCGGATATTGTGGCCCGCTTCGATCGAGATTTTCGTCACCTCTTTGTTAATAAAGTCATCGAAAGTATCACAGGAAGAAAACGCGAAGAGTTTTTGGGAAAATCGAATGCCGAGTTGGGAATGCCCAGTGAGCTAGTGGAACTCTGGCACGGAGTGCTGGAAAAAATTCTAATCGCTAAGTCAAAGCAAGAAGTCGAGTTTGAGTTTTCCGCCAGTGATGGAAAGCGTTATTTTCATATGGTTGGTAATCCAGAATTTGATTCCAACGGTGAAGTGCTTTCTATTTTCATTATTACTCGCGATATTACCGAAAAGAAGAAGTTACAAGAAAAACTTATAATTGCCGTGAAGCAATCGTCATACGAGTCGATTCTTCAGGAGTTTACTCATCATCTAAATAATCCGCTTTCCGTGGTGATGGCGCGCTTGGAAATGCTAGAACAAAAGAGCGACGCCGATGTTTCTCCCGTACTTCGCAATCAAATAAACAGGATCAAAAAAGAGGTTTCTCGGATGCGAGATTTGGTCAGTGCCATGACTAGATCTTCAACTGCAATGGGTCTTTTGGAAATTCCAAAGTATTCGATGATGGTTTCAGAATTGATTGAAGCGGCGATACAGTTGACTGAAGTGAGTTTAACGGAAGCGAAAGAAAGAATTCAGGTTCAATGTGTTAATGATTATCTAATTGATTCCGGCTGTGGTGAATTGGTGGAGGCCCTAGTTGAGTTATTGAAAAACGCCGTGGACTCTACTCACGATCAGCCAAGTCAGGCGATCTCAGTTTGTGCTGATATCGACGGTAAAAATTTCCATATTACCGTTGTCGATAACGGAAATGAAATTCCTGTCGGTATTCGGGAGAAAATTTTTGATCCGTTCTTCACCACAAAAGGCCCCTCACATCGTGGCTTAGGGCTTTCGATCGTAAAGTCTCGCATCCAAAGATTGGGAGGGGAGATTCATTACAGGCGAGAAAACGAAATGAATCAGTTCCAGATATCTCTTCCTAAGTTTTTTGTATCTAACGTTAAGGAAGGTTCGGTCGCTGAATCTTAGTTGCGTTCAATGCATTTTGTGACAAGCAATAATGTCGCAGACGACTAATAAAAAAACCCCAGCTTGCATAAGCTGGGGCCCAATATTCTAGAAACAAGGAGCAAGGGTGTGTGTAGGGGCAAACCTTATTTCTTCTCGTAGACCGGAAACGTCTTCAACTTTTCGCTTCTGCTGTAACTCTCACATTCACATTCGCATACGTACAACGGGGAGCATTCACTGGAGCGGTTCGCGTTTCACTTGGATCGTAGCTGGGAATCCTCGCTTTGTGGTTTCCGAACTACGAGATCCGAATATTGTGAAGACGTTTAATTTACAGCTGAACCAACATTTGTCCGTTGGTTACTACGCCGATCATTCCACCACCGATATTGCCGGACCATTGAGGGCCGTTCACAGCAGGGGTAAGAATGCTTACGTTCATGTAGAAGCCGCAGATCTGGCCGCCGTAAGCTTGCGCTAGGGCCACAGCCGTGGAAGAAAGGCTGGCCTGCACATAGGTGCTGGTGCCATTTACAGCTACATCTACGCGGTCACCATATACGGTGGTTCGATAGTAGGTGTTTGTGTATCCGCCGGGAAGAGCTGCCGAGGTTGAATACAAACTTAAATTTGCAGTTAATCCGGTTCCAGCCTGGTTGAGCACTCCGGAGAATCCGAGCGTCACGCCAGAGCCATAGATAGTGCTAACGTTATAGCAACCACCTACACCACCGGTTACAGGGGGGGGAGTATTTACAGAGCCAACAACTCCAACTCCGATTGGTTCGTCATTTTTCTTTTTTCCACAGCCTGGAAGGATGCTGATCGCCAGCAAACCCAGCAAGCCGATATACACTTGCTTTTTCATAATGCCTCCAACAAAGCGCATTCGCATTTTTCACATTCACTCGATCTCTCACTGCTTAGGCCCTATGCCTAATTCAATGGATCGAAACAGCTACGTCGAATTCGGTAATCGCAAGGGCTGTGCCAGCCTGTATCTATTCCGAGAGAGTAGGGGGAACCCTCAAGAATCATTGGGAAATGGCATTATTTGTTGGAGAAACTGATTCGCCCAAAATCAGGCTAGGGCCTGCTCAAAGTTTGTACACCTGTCTGCTGTACAGGCAATGTACAGCGGAAATGAAGGGAAATCCCTGCTGGGGATTGCGGTCTTACCGGAGCGCTAAATAGCGGAGCACACCCTTGGCTATTCCTTCCGCCACCTTTTGTCGGCCTTCACCGTATTCCACAATTTCACGATCTTTAGGGTGATTCAAAAAGGCTGCTTCCAGTAACACTGCGGGCACCTGGGCATCTAGTAATACATAAAAG
>CAYZLH010000204.1:0-3426 GCA_964478795.1 uncultured Bdellovibrionales bacterium
GATCCGGTGAGGAACCATTTCGGGGTAGTCACCGACGGGAAAGTCTGGCGTCTCCACCATGTTGAACATAACGATAAACAATATTTCGAATTTGACTTGGGAGAGTTGTTTTTCGAAATAACCTCCAAAGCAGAGATTACTTCGCTATCAAGCAAACAGTACCAATGTATCGAGGAGGCTGCGAGATACTTCTTTTACGTTTTCTCAAAGGCGGCGCTTTATTCAGAAACCGGTGAACCGACAATTGCCGATGAACTACTTGCGCACCGAAGAAAGTATGTGAAGGAGGCCGAACCAAATCTTAAAGACCGCTTCCTAAACGTTATGAAAATTGCCTGTAATGGCTTTGATCGGGCTTTTGCAGAAAAAGGGGTCAAGGCGACTCCTGAAAAGATTCGTGACGTATCTGAATCGTTTATTTTCAATGTCCTTTTTCTAAAGTCATGTGAGGCTAAGGGTATTATTCGCTACGAGGCCAATACCGACATCTCCATTACTTCAATTATTGAAAGAATATTCTATTTTGATCCAAACCCGAGCGTAGATGACCAAACAAACGAATCGGTTAATCTGGCCCCGAAATTCAAAGATTTTTTATACGTAAATTCAGGTACAGAACTTTATGCAAAAATTATTAAGCTGACCGACGCAGTTCAAAAAGGAGGTACGCTCGGTGGCCGCGAAATTACCGGGTTCAAAGAAACTCTTTTCTCAAACGACGAGCAGATATTGATTGGAAAATGTCATCTCACAAACATTGAAACCGTAAAGCTTCTTTTTGAACTCGGTTACATGGAAGAGGAGGGAAAATATAGGCAGGTTCCCTACAATATTTTTACTCCGGAACAGCTGGGGTCCATCTACGAAAGCTTTTTGGAATTTACTATTCTGAGGGCAGAAACAGATTTCGAATTTTTAGACGGACAATGGAAACCCTTGAGCAAAAAAACTTCGGACAAACTAAAGCGTCGAGAGGATGTACGACATCCAGTTGCGAAGAAGGATGAGCTGTTTTTCACTCCAAATAATGAAGACCGCAGGGCGACTGGCTCGTACTATACTCCAGATCCTGTAGTGAAGTTTATTGTTGCAAAGACCATCGGGCCGCTTTGCAAGGACAAGTCCGCGGACGAAATCATGTCAATTAAGGTATGTGATCCCGCCATGGGGTCAGGACATTTTTTGACTGAGTCTTTACGCTATTTGGCTGATAGGTATCTCGAGGCCTTAGAATTCCATCCAAGAGCGGAATTTTCGTCACCAAGTCAGGCAAAACGCGATATTTTAAACTCGTGCATCTTCGGAGTTGATATAAACCCCCGCGCTGTGCGCTTAGCAAAAATGGCCCTATGGCTGGAAACTGCTTACTCCGGCGCAAAACTGGAGAGCTTGACCGATCAGTTGAAAGTTGGGAATAGTCTTATCGAGACAGTCTTCGATTTTAAGTTCGATGCCGTTATAGGAAATCCCCCTTATCGGAGAATTTCACTTGTTAATTACAAAGATAAACTTGGGCGTTACAAAACCTTCTCGAAGTCAGGTGACTTATACGGCCTATTTCTTGAACTAGCCTTTGGAATGGTTAAGACAAATGGAATGTCTGGTTTTATCGTTCCGAACAAGTTTATAACTACTGATTATGGGCAGCCACTTAGAAATCTGCTGGTTCAAGAACAGGCCCTCGCTGAGATCTTGGATTTTGGACATCTTCAGGTTTTCGAGGACGCGACAATCTATACCTGTATACTTTTTCTTCGTTCGTCCCCTAAAGTAGAGGAATGTCTAGTTTCTGCACACTCAGGATCTTCGGGAGATGACTGGAGAGAGTTTCTTGCTAACTCAGGAACTAAGACAAAAGTTTCTCTAAGCGACGATGTTGAAGGATTTTGGAAGCAATGCCGTGCAGGCGCGTCTGATGACGATCTTCCAACCGGTTGTATAAAACTAGAGGAATTAACTGCTAAAATGTTTCAGGGTTTGGCCACAACTGCTGACCCGATCTACATAGTTAAACGCATTTCTAAAGGACGATATTTTTCCAAAGCTTTAAATGACGAAATTGAAATCGAGGACTCAATCGTTCGCCCAATTATTAAAGGGAAGGACGTCGGGCTAGTGAAGACGAAGATGAAAGATTCTTACGTAATTTTCCCCTATCGGCTCATAAAATTTGGTGAGTACAAACCCCTGAGTCCTGCAGAAATGAAGAGTCAGTTCCCATTAACTCTCAAGTATCTATCGAAGATGAGAAGTCGTTTAGATATGCGGGAGCATGGAAAAATGCGGAATAGGGCTGATTGGTATCTCTACTCTCAGGAACACAATTTGGGTTACTTTGAAGTTCCTAAAATCATCACCAAGGTGCTTGTTAAGGAGCCAGTGTTTAGTGCAGATTCTGCTGGGAAACTATATTTTGTTGGCGGTGGTAACGCAGGAGGGTATGGCCTGGTTCTCAAACCTGAACACAGTGACTGCACGAAATATATTACAGGTTTGTTGTGCTCTGATCGTCTTTTTGCTCACGTCAGGAATAAAGGATCTATGTTTCGAGGCGGCTATTACTCCATCAGCAAAAAAACTCTCGGGAGCCTTCCAATTGCTCTATTGGAGAAAGGCGACAGCAGAAGAAAAAAAATCGAAGCACTAGTTGAAAACTATTCAGAGGGATCGGCAGAAGCATTCAGAACTGGCATCAATGAAATTGTCGACACGATTTATTCGCAGAACTCAAAGCGAAAAAAGGCTGCCTAAAGTTTGCAGGATATCGCGTAAACAATTCCTTTTTTCTTAGGGGATGGCATTGGCTTCTTTAGTGCCTTAATCGACTTTACTTTCCATCCCCACTTTTCATCCCTATTGGACCAGGCATACTGGGGATCTTTGGTTGGAACATGGTGAAGCCTCTCTTCAGATTGCCAATGTTTCTTGGACTGATATCGATAAGTTTTTTCAAAAACGATCGTACCAATGATTCTGGACCTTTCAATTCCAGCTTCTTTTTTGCCTCGTGGTCCAGGAGTTTCAATGAGAGCGAGTTCTACTCCCCGATACTTTTCGGAAATGTCGTATCCCCGTGTCTCGACAGTCTTCTCGCCGCTTAGGAGAAGCTGGCTCCAGGGCCATTGAATATTGATTCCGGGTATCGTTCGTTTTGCCATTTTTGATTTTGTGCCTATAGCTGGCGTTCAGGCGGCTTCCCCTGAATAACCGTTGGTTTATTAAGTTTAATAGATTTTTCGAGTTGCCGCATGTAGGGCGTGAACTCTACTTCCATTTCCTTTTCCTGCTTCATCGATTTCTCCGCCGTCTCTTTGCTCGAGGCATGCTTTAATCGTTCTTCCCATGAAACAGTCTGCGAAGTTGTTTTGAACGACGCCACGTTTCCAATCGCATCGCAGCAGTCCTTGGCGTTATCCCACAAGTGTT
>CAYZLH010000204.1:3436-3780 GCA_964478795.1 uncultured Bdellovibrionales bacterium
CGGATTCCAGCTTTTTGAGTCTCGGCCTGTAGCATCTTGTAATAGAAAGCAATTTCCGAATCCGAATAGCGTTTGTCCCCGTGGCCCTTGAGGAGTTCAGGTTTGAAAAACGATTTAAAATCAATCCCAGTTTCACGGGTCATGTTGTTGATGGCCTGCGACGACAGGCGCACAAAACCAGCTAGGAGACTTGGAACCTTTGCTTCTTTAAGTTGCTGTACGAATCCCCAGTCAAAAAGTTCAAAAGTTGGACATTTTTCACGCGTTCCAAATCGCTTTCGAATAGATTCTTGATCAGTAAAATATCCGTCGGGGAACATTGGAAACAATGGATTTATTCTGAC
>CAYZLH010000204.1:3790-5599 GCA_964478795.1 uncultured Bdellovibrionales bacterium
AGCCCAGCAATGGCCAGTTGCTCGAGCGCCTTTAATCGACGTTTTACGCTTGGGGCTCCGGGTTCGATTAGTTGTGTCAGGTGTTCATTGCCACCAGATATCGACATTTGAATGGAGGCCAAATCCGGCCGGATCAGTTTCACATATTCGTCAGTGGCGACTAAGTCCGATCGAGTGAAGACGATGTAGGGATAATTATAAAACGACAAAATCTTTAGAAGTTCCTGGGTGACCTTGTACTTGCGATCCATCCACATGAATGAGTCACTCATCGATCCTATCCTAAGAGGAACTCGCTTTTCGAGAAGTTGTCGCCACTTTGATGGCTTGTTCGTCTCGAATACCGTATAAAAGTGTTTTCGAATTTCAGCCATATTCACAGGAAACGGCATCGGCCGATTCCAGTAACCGTGAAGCGTCAGGGTGTCCTTGGCATAGCAATAGACACAATTATGAATGCATCCGCGTCCATAGGTATCAAGCTCGAACGCATGGTGACACTTGGAACAACTCGTATGGTAGTTCACGAGTTTCAATGTTTGATTAAAAACAACGCTTCCGCGGGGTTGGTTGTCGCCGTAACGAGCCGCAATTTTGTCGTACATGCCCCAATCAAAAGTGTCGGGGTATTTTGAGTCTTTTAGCTTTGAGAGAGTCAGCCTCATTTTTTGTTCGATAGGCCCCATGCTGTTGGAGATGATTGGAGGTGCCTTTTGGGAAATCGCGGTTTTCTTGAACGGCACAATATTCGTACTAGTTTCCACTCCGCACCTCTTTTTGTTTGGATTTGATTCTCTGCCTTGGAATCGAAGACTTCGATGACCTTTTTGTCACGCCCTTGAGATCAAGTTTTGGATTCTCAATGAACTCAGAAATCGCAGTACGTGCCAGGGTTGAAAAGTCGAAAAATGGATTAAGTCTCAGGAACTCTTGGATTTGCTCCCAGTCCTTTCGGGGTAAGCGGAGTGCCTTTGTTGTGTCTGACATTGTGTGTCGTACTAGTGATTTCGTATAACAAGGTCAAACAAATTAAAAGAAGGTCACAAATGCGCTTAGTTTACTGCCCTTTTCGTATAGCAACGGCTTCTGTCTTCTTGTATTGGTCTTTAATTTGGTGATCAGAGTTGGAGTCTGGTCTGGCTAGTCCCGTAAGCCCTAATTTTTGTGCGGCAATAGCTTTCGCAATATCCGAATTTAAGATCCCAGGAATCACCGACACGCATACTTGTCCGAATGAGAATATTGCTATTCCCAGAGGTATTAGTAGGGAAAGCTCAGAAAGCTTTCTGAGCAAACTTCGTCTTCTAGCTTGAATTGGTTCGTTGTAGTTCGGGCCAAATGAGTCATGCATTGGTTTTAAGCGGATTTGAAGCTTTTTATATTCAAACGGGAAGGAAAGTTGCTGGTCAGTTGCTTTTAGTTTGGTAGACACGGAGTGATCCCCCACATAGAGCTAAATTCTTCCGTCCGCTCGAGCCTGGGCAAAACGTTCAACGCCTCGGATCTTTATTCTCGAGGGATCGGCCAGGAATTAACTTCTAAGCTGTGTCGGCGCCTTCAGTCCGAGTCTTGAATTAAAATTTCTTACTTAGCTAGGTATAGAATGAACAGTATAACCTGCTCATCCCTATATCTCCCTCGGTCAGGAGGCATGCGCCGTTCGAGTCACCCGCCATCGCCAAAAGATTAGCGCCGAAACAATATAGGATGCAGCAACTAGACATAAGCCCCATTCCAGAGGACTGCTCAGTCCAGACCAAACTTTTAGAATAAACGCGCTCAACGCGAACTGAATCCCGAATGATGTAA
>CAYZLH010000205.1:0-750 GCA_964478795.1 uncultured Bdellovibrionales bacterium
AATGGGGCATACCCGCTGGGCAACCCACGGTGAAGCGAATCAGGCAAATGCTCATCCACATCGAGCGGATACAATCACTCTAGTGCACAACGGAATTATTGAAAACCACCACGAGATTCGTGAGCAGCTGGTGAAGCAAGGTGTAAAGCTACAATCGGAAACGGATTCAGAGTTGTTCGGGCATCTCGTTTTGGCTGAACGAAAAAAGGGCCTCGGGTTACTCGAGGCAGTTCGCTTGGCGTTTGCGAAGATTCACGGAGCATCGGCTTTCGTCGTGATGGATGAAAAACTACCGGGCACTATGGTGGTCGCGCGCAATGGATCACCGTTGGTAATTGGGCTAGGCAAAAATGAGAATTTCGTGGCCAGCGACGTGCCGGCGATTTTGGATAGTACTCGGACTATTTATTATCTGGAAGATAGTGAGTTAGCAGAGATAAACAAAGAATCTGTAAAGGTGATCGATCGAGATGGAAAAGCCATTTCTTACTCGACCGTTGAGATCGATTGGGATCTCGATTCGATCGATAAACAAGGCTATCCCCATTACATGCTCAAAGAAATTCACGAGCAGCCGCGCGCACTGGCGGCAACGCGGGAAGTGTTGCTAGATGACGACGACCAGCTGCTGGAGTCGGCGCTCGGCGAGGGTGCCAGCGCTATCCTCGATCGCGTAGCGCGCGTGCAGATCGTAGCCTGCGGCACCAGCTACCATGCAGGCATGGTAGCGCGCTACTGGCTCGAAGAGCT
>CAYZLH010000205.1:760-5576 GCA_964478795.1 uncultured Bdellovibrionales bacterium
CTCGGGCGCTCTCCGATACTCTAAGTGCGTGGCTCGATTTGGCTCATGGTAAGTTTCGGCTAGACTCTGCTGTTCACTCTAAGCGTTCACAAGGCGCCGTTCAAATCATTCGTCATGAAGACTTGGTTCAAGCATTTTCGCAAGCTACTTTGGTCAATATCGTGGCTTGCGGCACCGCCGCGCATGCGGGATTTTACGGCGCGCACATTTTGGAAAAATGGGCCAAAATTCCCACCCGAGCGGAATTGGCCAGTGAATTTCGATATCGCGAGCCAGTTCTGAGAAAGACCGACGTTGGTTTAGTTGTCAGTCAGAGTGGGGAAACCGCTGACACACTAGCCGCCGTGAAGTTAATGAAGCAAGCGGGAATGAAAGTGTTCGCAATTTGTAATGTCAGAGACTCTTCAATTCCCCGCGAGTGCGATGCTGTTTTTTACACCAATGCCGGAATCGAAGTTGGTGTGGCCAGCACGAAAGCATTCACCACCCAAATGGCATTGTTCTCTGTGTTGGCCGGTGCTTTGGCCTCGGCTAAGGGAACTATTTCTGCCGACCAAGAAAAGAATTGGGTGGAGTCCCTAGGGCACTTGCCAGAGGTCACCCGACACTATTTGGAAAAGTATGAGTCCATTCAAAAGATTGCTATTCAATACGCCAAGAAAAAAGGTTTCCTTTTTCTCGGTCGAGGCGTCTACTTTCCCGTGGCGCTCGAGGGCGCACTCAAATTGAAAGAAATTGCTTACGTGCACGCGGAAGGGTATTCGGCGGGTGAGTTAAAACATGGGCCCATTGCGATGGTGGAACCCGACATGTTGGTTTTGGCCATTGCGCCTGAGGGAGATGGGCTACTCCATTCGAAATCGGTGAGCAATATTGAAGAAGTGAAGGCGAGGAAAGGTACCTTGCTGAGCCTCGGTGCGGAAAACGACCAGCACTTGAAGAAAATTTCCGAAACCTATTTGCCCATTCCGGTGATCGGCTTTGCTGATCTTTTGCCGATCTTAGCGACCTTACCCTTGCAATTGTTTTCCTACTATATGGCCGTAGAAAAGGGTACGGAAGTGGATCAGCCACGTAACTTAGCGAAAAGTGTGACTGTAGAATAATGATCATTTGGATTCTCGCAGTATTAGTGGGATTTCTGGCCGGAGCGGCGGTGCCATTTTCTTGGTGGCTGCTGCAACGGGCAGGCGATTGGGTCGGTAAAATGGAGGGTGACTCTTGGCCGATTCATTTGGTCATCGCATTTCCTCTGGGAACCGCGACAATAATTATATTGTTGATGGTAGGATTTCGCGGATTCCGTTCGGCCGATAGTTTTACGTATTTCATCTCTGATTTGCATTTCCAGGATGGGCGACGAAAGGGGCGTTACTCCTTTGTACATTCTCTTTCCAATTTAGTTTTTGTCTTTGGGCAGGCCGTTTCGGGGATCGAGGGCTTTTGTATGGAAGCCCTAAGTACGTTTGGCTCGTGGCTGGGTCAGGAGACAAAACTTTCCGCTAATCAGATTCGTACACTGGCCGGATGCGGCGCCACCGCTTCTATCGCTGCTGTTTTGGGTCAGCCGATGACGGCCTTTATCTTTGTGGTCGAGCTACTCTACGGCTGGGGAACTAGTTCCTTTGCGGTGGGAATGTTTGCCCTTGCTGCGTTCACTGCGGCCAGCGTTTCGCAAAGTTTATCCAATGGAATTTTACGCACTGGCATGGAGCCCGATGCTGGACTATCAATCACGTTGCAAACAGAGAGCTTTTATCTATCTCCGTTCGCCGCGCTTTTGAGTGTAGTTGGCTTTAGTCTAATTTGTGGCATCCTGGCATCGGTATCAATCTCGGTACATCGACGAACCGATCGAGAACTCCATGGGTTGTTTGTGGAGAAGAAAGGCGTGGACTTGTCTCCGGGTCCATTTACTTTTCGTATTCTTCTCTGGGCAATTTTAACTGCTGTAGTTATGTATAAGTTTCCTTTGGTGCTGGGCACGGGTGAGTTGCTACTCAATGAAACGCTCGCTCAAGGAACACTGTTTCGTTACATTGCCTTGGCCTTTTTACTGCGCATTTTTATGGGTGCTATTTCTTATTCTGTTTTAGGTGGAATGGGATTGGTGTTGCCCACGTTAGTCAGCGGGTGCCTCATCGGGGCGGGGGTCTATTCTCTCGCGCCAGGATTGTTGGGGCTAAGTGGTGGCACATTAGCCTTGCTTGCAATGGGGGGATTTTTTTCCGCTTGTTTCGGGACTCCAGTGGCGGCGACTGCGTTGGTGTTTAGCTATTCCAGCGGCATGATGACCGACAATGCATTGTTTTTGATGACGGCGATTCTCATCAACTTCTTCTCGCATTTTCTTTGCGGAAAACTCCAGACCGATCGGATTGCCACCATGGGTCTTTATCGTCATGGCATCAGATTTCGCAATGGCATGTGTTACAACACTCTTTCTAGTATTCAGGTGCGAGATGCGATGATTACGTATCTGAGCCCTGTTTCCTATCGTTCGTCTATGGGCGAGGCCTACCGTAAACTGATGGGCTCTAAGTTTTCCCTTTTGCCGGTAGTGAGTGACGAAGGCAAGTTGAAAGGAATGATTTCCCTAGCAGATTTCTACGGACTCGATACTTGGAAAAAATTGGGTGAGGATTCTCAAGTGCACTCGTTAGTGGGCGTAGAAGAATTAGTAAAACCTGATCGGGTACGACTAAAGCCAGACATGAATTTAGAAACGGCTTTGGAAAAAATGAGCGATGAAGAGATGGCGCCCGTTTGTGAGAGCGATGGGCAATACGTGGGTTTGTTGGTAAAAACCGATTTGGTAAATCTCTACAATAAAGAGGTCGTAAAAAAAGCTTTTCGCCGAGTTTGAATCACGGCAACAAAGCTTCCTTTACCGGCATTCCTTCGACTCTTTCATCCATCGTTTGCACGAGTCCAGCGGCGCGAAAGGCCGTGGGAAGCACATCTACCGACATAGTCGCCGCTTTCACGCGATGTCCTTTTTTTACCCCAAAGCCACTTAGGAAGAATGAGTGCCGAACGGATTCTCGTTGCCACATCCCATGATTCACTTCGTGGACATCGTTGTTCACGGTAAAGTAGTGTCCGTAGCGGGGATTCAACACCAAATCGAAATTCCACCGTTCGTGTTGGCCGGGGCCACGATTATGGAACATTTTGGCAATCGCTGGGACCGCATTGGGAAAGGAAGAGTACTTCCATTTTTCTAGCCATTCACGAGTGGAATAAAATTCAGCAAAATATGATGAGTCCGCAGTTTTGGTGTAACCTAACGGGTCTTGTTCGCTGAGTTCAAATGAAACTTCGCCATTTTCTGAACGAAAATTTTTGATGGGCAAATAGCGGTACTTCCCTTTTTTACTTAAAAGGAGCGCCTGACTATCTACTGATTGGTGAAAAAGAAGGATCTCCTCGTCAGAGGACAAGTTCAATGCTTTTCCTACCGCGGATTCCAAAACGTCTGCCGATCTTACGCGGGTGGCGAGCCAAGCCAGCGGATTTTTACCAATTTTGTCGCGAATCTTGCTGTCGTACACTAAAAGATTATCCAGCTCGAAGATTTCTAAATCTTGGATGATGTTACGGATTTTTCCAGGGGCAACTTCATAGCGGGTAAGCGTTTCCCAAGTATTCAACTCTTTCCAGTTGCCGCTTTTTATGGATTTAAATGGAAGTGCTATGGTTTGGCTGCTAGTTACACCTGCAGTAATCGCATCTGGTTTTGCTTCGGCAAAGTTCTCGCAAGTGGAGAATTTATCCTTATATTTTCTCGCTACGTTCGTACATTGGTTGGGATGCAATTGAAGCTCGGTAAAGTTATTCAGAGCAAACTTGCCTTCCATCGCATACGCCGATTCTACGTTAAAGGAATAATCGGCGTAGCCTGGTTTATTGTACCAACCCCCTAAAAAGTGGGAGAGGTTAGTGTTCGTGAGTCCAACGGACATTCCGGGGAGTGGGTGATTCTTGTTTTCGGCAAATTCTTCTCCCCCCAAAGAGCCGTGATCACTTACCAGCACAAATGTGCTTTTTTTGTAACGGCTTTCGGCAACGGCTTTTAGCACTTTTCCAATAAGGTAGTCGACCTTCTGTAATGTTCTTCGGCCGTGTTTGTGTTCAGCGTGGGAGGCGTGATCAACGCCCGGGAAGTAGATTCCGATCAATTTCTTTTTGGTGCCACTACGATCCTGAATTACACGGATAGCTTGTTCAGCGGAATCTCGGTCTACGGCATCCATACCCTTATTCTGAAAAAAGAAGTGAATTAATGCGCGTTGGGCGCCGGCATCACTCCAGACATCGAGGCTCAAGAGATTATTGGGAAGAGTTTTTAACAGATAGGTAGGAAAAGCCTGGTTGAGGGGGAAAAACGTAAAAAATACTTCAGACTTGGGGTCAAATGGATCGAGTGTGGCCCGGCCTTTGGAATCACGATTTTGGCCAAAGTAGTCCATTCCCATTTTTAGTTTTGCGCGCTTCATCTGCGTATAGGCACGGCCTTGAGCTCGAAATTTTTTATTAAAGATGTCTTCCCGCCAATCGAGAAAGTTTGTAATTTTTTTGGATTGGCGATCGAACACATCATTTCCCTTGATGCCACTTTGATCAATGTCTACACCCGAAAGAATCGCACTCCACGATGGCACCGTGAGGGAAAGCGAAGTAAAAGAATTTTCCATCACCGTACCATTTTCAATAAATTGCTTCTGGATGTGCGGAAGTTTTCCTTCGCGGGCCATTTTTTCCACTACGTCAGGACGAGCGCCGTCTACCATGAACAGGATCACCGTGGAATCGG
>CAYZLH010000206.1:0-5543 GCA_964478795.1 uncultured Bdellovibrionales bacterium
CCCCATAGCAATACCAGCCACCGATTTTTTCAACGGCACACCAGCGTCCATCAACGCCATCGAAGAAGAGCATACTGAACCCATAGAGGAAGATCCGTTGGATTCCAAGGTTTCGCACACCAATCTCACGGTATAAGGAAATTTATCGATGTTTGGCATCATGGCCGAAATCGCACGCTCAGCCAAAGCACCATGACCAATTTCTCGTCGTCCCGGGCCACGGCTCATGCCAGCTTCACCCACAGAGAAGGGGGGGAAATTGTAATGCAACATGAACTTGCGAGTCGTGGAAGGCGAGCGCAACGGATCCACCATTTGCTCATCGTCTTTGGTGCCCAAAGTTACTACGGCCAAAACTTGGGTTTCACCACGAGTAAACAAAGAGGAGCCGTGAGTTCTAGGCAAAATTCCCACTTCACACTCAATGGGGCGCACGGTGGTGGTATTGCGACCATCCAATCGCGCTCCGTTTAAAACCATTTCTCTCATCACATTGTAAGAGAGCAGCTCGAACATTCCAGCCAACTCTTTTTCTTTGGCAGGTCTGACGTCTTCAGCCACAGAGGCCAAGAGCATTTCTTTGGCCGCAGAATGAATCGCATCCAAGGCATCACGGCGCGCATGTTTTTCTTTAATGCGGAATGCTTCGATAACTTTAGTTTGAGCAAAATCATTCAAGCCTTTTTTCAATGTTTCGTCTACTTTTGCGGGTTCGAACGCACGTTTCGCCACGCCAACCATTTCGCGCAACTTGCGTTGCATTTCGATTACTGGCTTCAACGAGCGATGACCTTCCAAAATTCCATTGAGCAAATCATCCTCAGAAACTTCTTGTGCGCCACCTTCCACCATCATGATGGCATTCTCGGTACCAGCTACCATTACTTCCATATCGCTCTCTTCTAATTGAGCAAGAGTAGGATTGATGATGAATTTTCCGTTGATTCGGCCCACTCGCACGGCGGCGGTAGGTCCGCTAAAAGGAATATCCGAAATCGTCAAGGCCGCCGAGGCGCCAAGTGATGCGGCGATTTCCGGATCATTTTCTTTATCCACCGAAAGTACCGAGGCCACCACTTGGGTGTCGTTCAAGTAACCTTCTGGGAAAAGCGGACGAATCGGACGATCGATCAATCGCGCATTCAAAGTGGCATCGTTGGAAGGACGGTTTTCGCGTTTGAAAAAACCTCCAGGAAACTTACCAGCGGCATAATATTTTTCGGCGTAATCCACGGTGAGTGGGAAAAAGGACTGGCCCGGTTTTGGCTTTTTATTGGAAACGGCCGTTACCAATACAACGGTTTCGCCGTAGGTTACCAATACGGAACCATCCGCTTGTTTGGCCATGCGGCCAGTTTCGATCGTGATAGGGCGTCCGCCGAAATCACAGCTAACTATAGTTTTTTTGTTTAACATGAATACTTTCCGAGAGCGGTACCAATGGATACACTACGGCCCCGCCCCCTAATAAAAATTGAACGATAGAATCAGGGGGTTAACCCGAAAAATTATTTTCTTAGATCAAGATTTTTGATCAAAGCAGAGTAACGATTTTCATCTTTACGCTTAAGATATTCCAACAAGCTTCTTCTTTGGCTTACGAGTTTTAGCAATCCACGGCGGCCGTGATGATCTTTCTTGTGAGATTTGAAGTGCTCAGTGAGGTGGTTGATTCGGTCCGTAAGAAGCGCAACTTGCACTTCTGGCGATCCGGTATCGTTGCTCGAACGAGCGTGTTTTTTAACAGTGTCTTTTTTCGCAATCATTTGTCTAACCTTTTCTACTATTTAATATAGCCTTCAGGTATCACGGGCAGGGTAGATTTCGCAAGGGATGATGCCTTGCGTTATTTAACGTCAGGGGTAAATTCTATGCCGTCGATGTGTTGGCTCATGTGCTTTCGAAGCTTTTCTACCACTTTGGATTCAATTTGTCGGGCTCGTTCACGGGTGATGCCAAACTGATCGGCCACTTCTTGGAGGGTTTTGGGATCTTCGCTCATCATTCGTTCCTGGAAAATAATCCGCTCCTTTTCGTTCAGCGACTGCACAAAAGTACCGATGTGGTCGGCCAGAATGCCCTGGAGCTGTTGTTGGGCCAGGACCTCATCCACGGGTACCGTGGGGTCCACGAGGGAGTCCCGCGGAGCACGATCGTCGCCATCGCCGCTCGGCTGGTCAATGGAAGTCTCCCCTCCTCGACTCGATAGCCGCAGACTCATCTCCTGAACTTCTTTTTCTTTTACATTTAATTGATCCGCCAAGAGCTTGGTGCCGGCGTGAATTCCTTGGGCCTCCAAGCGATCGCGCTCTCTCACCAAATTGTAAAAAAGTTTCTTCTGGGCCTGAGTAGTTCCCACTTTCACTAAGCGGAAATTATCGAGGAGAAATTTTAAAATATAGGATCGAATCCACCAAGAAGCGTAGTAGGAAAGGCGCGTGCCCTTATAGGGATCGTAATTAGAGACGGCCTTCATCAAGCCCACGTTTCCTTCTTGGATTAAATCTAAAACGTTGGAATAGGCCGAGCGATATTCAAGGGCAATCTTCACTACCAGGCGAAGATTCGTGGTCACCAGCTTTTTCGCAATTGCCAAATCCCCTGTTTCCTTGAACTGTATGGCCAAGCGGTGCTGCTCTTCAGGATCCAATACGGAATATTTGCGTAGTTCGGCCAGATAGGCCAAGAGCGGGTCCGTTGGCGTGAGGGCCGAGGTGGGACGCAAAACTGGCAGAGAAGACTCATCTTCCGAATCCTCGTCAGCTGGATTTTTCCCTTTCTTTTTCATCTGTTCCAGGCCTATCGCTTCGCCGACTTTAGGTCAAGGAATGGCCGCCCCCTCGATCAATTTGTGCTATGCATTATTTATATTGATTCATTGCGTTATCCGATGATATCGCTTGGACCCGAGGAGAACCGCCATGATCGTCCGATCCAAAATTCTATTTATTGTCACCGCTTTTGCCACCCTCTTGTCACCTTTGTCTGGTTTTGCCATCGAAGGGATGACGGCCGACGGCTGCAAATACAAAGTAATCAACGGTCAATACCTCACCCAGTGCCCCGAGAAAGGGAGTGAAAGCACAACTTACGTGGCACCAAAGGCCACCGATACGGTAACAAATTATAGCTCCGTGCCTGTACGATCGAATTCAGCAGCTCCGATCCCCTCGGTGCAAACCGCACCAGCGCCAGTTCTTAATGTGGCCATTGAAACTCCATCGCAACAAAAGCAAATTTCCGAATCCTACGAAACCACGCGAAAAATGGAACGCGACCAACGGGAAGACTCCACCTATTTTGGTGTTCTAGTGGGTTCCAGCAGCATCAAAAATTCCTCTGGAGCCTTTGGTCTCTCTGGATCCCTGGGCACATCCATCGATGATCATTTTGGCGTAGAACTAGGCTATTCCTATAGCGGCCAGGGCCTAAATTTAGGCCTTGCCTCCCGAGGTGGTAATGCGGGAAATGGCGAAGAACCTCTTGCGCCAACTTCCGGCAAAGACGATGCCTCTTTTCGATCTCACCTGTTCAGTGGCGAAATTCAGGGCCACCTGACAGATACAATGAAGCGCCTACGCCCCTACCTAGGATTGGGACTCGGCTACCGGATGAATTCCCTAAATGAAAAATCCACTACTGATTATTACTCGGGCACTACCGTATCCGGCGGCTCCCTTTCGCAAAGTTCATTTGGAGGCCTGGCCTCAGCTGGAGCCAAGCTCCGAATTTCCAAAACGATCCAATTGGGGCTCATGTTCCGTTATTTCTTCCCCCTAGCCTCTCAGGATCCCAAAATTGAAAATGGCGGCTCAAATCTTCTCGGCGGCAGTAATACGCGCCTCCGCAGTGATGATTCGCTCCTAACCGAAGGCAGCCAGACCCAAATCCAAGGCGGAATCCAGGTAAATTTCTAGGCAACAGCACACCAAAACAATCCACTATTGCGCCAATAATATATTGATATTGTTAAACTTTTTCTGGTCCTTGAATGGCAGGGGCCGTCCGAGGTAGAGTTACTTTGATGTCGCGACTCTGGGCAAAAGGAATTGTGCAGAGGAAAGCCGCCGACAGAACCTAGGAGATAGTTACCACTATATGAGTACAGTAAGTCCTCTAACAGGTGTGATTGAAGAGAGTGATGTAATCATTGATTTTGGTCAATACGAGGGCCAAACCGTAATGGATGTGAAATCAGCGGATCCCGATCTTTACCAACAACTCGTACACGAAAAGGAAAACGACAATATCGCAATTCGTCGGAACAAGGACAAAACCTTCCGGCTATACATGAACCCACTGTTGGCGAGAGCTAATTAGTATAATCGCCCGTGGCGACGAGGGCGGATGGACCGGCCAAAAAAGCCTCCTCCCCCTCGAATCGAACCCTTAAAACAAATTGATTCATGCGAATAGAAAAGCGGCTCAGTCCGCTTTTTTCTTTTAGTACCTTGGCCACCGCCACTGCGCCACTCCCACAAGATAGCGTGGCGCCAGCGCCTCGCTCCCAAACATCGACATCCACTTCCATTGTCCTTCCCCGCTTTTTCCAACGGCGAATAAACTCCACATTGGTTCTCTCAGGAAATGCTGAGTGATGTTCAACTTCTTTCCCCAACTCGTGAAAATTAAATTTCTTCCATGAGTCAGCAAATATCACCGCGTGGGGATTTCCTACGGTCACGCGAAAAAATGGAACTTTGCCACGCGAGGTAGCGATTTTTTCCGTCGACTGTACACAGGGTACTCCGAGCGATATTTCAAATCGTGCCTTGCCGCGGCGATAACCAACGTATTGCTTTTTTTCAATGGCAAATGTGATCACCTTTGCCTTGTGCCACCCTAAGATCGACGATAAAAACAGTAAAACTCGCGATCCATTCGCACACATTTCGGCTTTTGTTCCATCGGCATTCCAAACCGAGAATCGCAACGGATTACGACTTTTTACTTCCATCACTTGATCCGCGCCAACTCCCAATCTTCGCGACGCAAATTTTTGAATCCATTTCGACTTTCCATTTTTGGGCAAATGCTTAGATTCCACGACAAGGATATCGTTACCCGCTCCATGCAATTTATAAAAGGGAGTTTTCATCGCGGTTTAGCTTAAGATAGGTGTCCACCGTCGATAATCAAGTTGTGCCCCGAGATATTCCACGCGACATCTGAGCCTAGCCAAAGAATCGCTTCCGCGACATTTTCCACAGTAATTACTCGCGATAAATACATTTTTTTGAGTCCACTTTGAACCTCACTATGGCTCTCCTCAATGCGCCCCTTGCCCATTAAATTGTCCATAATATAGGGAGAGACACAGTTAACTCGAATAGCCGATGGACCCAAGTTTCTCGCCATAGACTTGGTTAATCCGATGACCCCATGTTTGGACGCAGAATAAGCAATTCCAGATTGACTACCGCGAACACCGGCCACAGAACCAACGTTAACAATACTTCCAGACTTCTGCCTTTTCATCTGTTGGCCAAGGTATTTTAAACAAATCATAGTACCAATCAGATTCGTTTGAATCACCCTAAGGC
>CAYZLH010000207.1:0-5536 GCA_964478795.1 uncultured Bdellovibrionales bacterium
CTGTGAACTCATGA
Source organism: uncultured Bdellovibrionales bacterium (assembly GCA_964478795.1). Lineage (GTDB taxonomy): Bacteria > Bdellovibrionota > UBA1018 > CAIPTA01 > CAIPTA01 > JAKFYM01. The sequence goes on from CAYZLH010000207.1 coordinate 15, forward strand.
TTTTTCGCACGTCATCGTAGATCTTCATATAGGTTGCTGTATTGGATCGGCTTGATCGACCGATGGGCGCCTGATCGAGCATCAATACAGAGCGAAGATTTTCCCATCCGTTGATGGCATCGTGCTTGCCGATTTCATAAGAGGGAATGGGCTCGTTTAAAATTAATCGAGCGAGGGAGTTGTAAAGCGTATCGCGAATGATCGTGCTTTTGCCACTACCTGAGGCGCCAGTGATTGCCACTAGAGAGCCGAGGGGAATTTTAATGTCAACATTCTTGAGGTTATGCTCCCGACAACCTTTTAGCCCTAAAAATGTCTTTCCCTGCCGGCGGGTTTTGGGAATTTGCAGAGATAGATTGCCCGATAGATATTGGGCAGTTAAGGATGTTTTAACTTTCAAAAAATCTTTCTGCAATCCGGCGGCAACAATGGCTCCGCCTTCTGTGCCAGCTTTGGGACCCACCTCCACCAAATAATCGGCAGATTTCATCACATGGGTATCGTGTTCCACGACCACTAAGGTGTTGCCGTGATCGCGGAGTGCATGAATAACTTGAATGAGTCTTTGGGTGTCGGCAGGATGTAAGCCGATGGAGGGCTCGTCTAATACATAGAGCGTATTGGAAAGCTTCGAGCCAAGCTGTGAGGCTAGTGAAATTCTTTGGTATTCCCCGCCGGAGAGACTATTTCCTTTCCGATTCAATCGTAAGTATCCCACGCCCACCGATTGCAGAAACTCTAAACGTTCGCGAATCTGGCGAATAACTTCCTTCGTCTTTTTTTCTCCGGAGTTCCCCAGCCGTAGCGATTGAATCCACTGAAGCGCATCGAGAATGCTCAGCTGTAAAACTTCGCCAATATTTTTCTCACCAACGTGGAATGCCAGCGGGGCCGCCGCCAAGCGCGATCCGTTACAGGTTAGACAGGTGCTTAAGGACTGAAAACGACGGATGAACACACGCACGTGGAGCTTATATTTCCAGGCTTTCAGTTGTTCGAAATATCCGCGAATTCCCGGAAATCCTTCGCCACCTTCCCACAAAAACTCGCGGTCTTTTTCTTTTAGTTCTTTGTACCGAGTGTAGGGGGCGACACCACGGATTTTTTCCATGGCTTTGAGCAGCTCCTTCTGCCAATCCAAGTAAGATGGTTTGGAAAAGGGATCCACAGCTCCATCGCGTAATGCTTTGCTCCGATCGGGCACGATGAGTTCTTCACTCAACTCTAAGACCTCGCCAAAACCGCTACAGACTTCACAGGCGCCTAGCGGGGAGTTAGAGGAAAACAATACGGGAGTTGGCGGAAGGTAGGTAGTTGCGCACTCCGAGCAGGAGTAGCCACGCGAAGCAACCAGACGAATATTTCCGTCGGTAGAGCGAACTTCAATTCGGCCATTACCGAGAATCAAGGCTTGTTCCAAGGAATCAAAAAAGCGGGAATCTTCAGCTAGTTCTTTTTTCGCAATAAACCGGTCGACGATTACTAACGCCTCATCCTTGCCTGGACTAAAAACCTGGCCTTCCACCGTGGATAGATCGATTACCTCGCCGTTTACTAGGAGACGTTGATAACCCTTGCGAAAGAGCTCTTGACCGTGAAGGGCGAGAGCAATGGTTGGCTTCTTTTTCTTTTTGCCATCTGTTGGAGCTTCCTCGGGTTCAGGAACTTTTGCTAGCAAATACATTTTTGTGCCAGATGCCAATTTACTGATTCGTAGCGCAATTGATTCCGTATCGTGAAATTTCACTTCGGGATGCCCGCATTTACTGCAGGATTGTGAGCCGCAGGAGGCGAATAACAATCGTAGATAATCGTAGATTTCGGTCATCGTGGCGAGAGTAGTGCGATTATTTACGATGGAATTACGTTGTTCAAGGGCAATGGCTGGCGGAACGTTGTGAATTGCATCCACATCTGGCCTCGGCATTTTTTCTAAAAATTGCCGAGCATAGGTGGAAAGGCTTTCCATATAGCGGCGTGACCCTTCAGCGTAAAGTGTATCAAACGCCAGCGAGCTTTTTCCAGATCCTGAAACTCCGGTGATTACTGTAAGCGAGCCTAGGGGCAAATCTAGATTCACGTTCTTTAAATTATTTTGTCTTACCCCGATGAGGCGAATCGCAGGCTGTTCTTGCATCATTCTGGCAAGATTCTAAGCGGAGTACCGGGAAAAATGGAAGGTTTATCGAAGATATTGAGGCGAAACTTCACCAAATCCCGCCCCGAAATGGGATCGCATCCCACTGAATAAATCACGATCTTTTTCGGATTAATTGGTTTCCATAATAATGATGCTTGTTTGGCACAATTTTCAGACGGGCCGGAATAAGTGATGTTTTGTAAGTTAACCACCGATCCTGCGGGCAGCGGACTTTTTAAATTCACTGCTAAGAATCCGTATGGATAGATTTTGGCTTCCAGAACAAAGGGAGTGGAAATAATTTCGGCATAGGCGGGAATACGGGGCAAGAGCAATCCATCGTAACTGCCCGGTCGGGCGATGGAGATGGGTAAATTTAACCCTTCATTTTGAAAAAGATAGGAAACGAAATTTCCAAAAATTACATCAAAAGTAATTGGTCGCGAGGAGTCCGTACGAAATAGGGCTTCAACCGAAGTTTTCCCGCCATGGGCATTTTGACTTAAAAATTTAAATCCAATTTCTTTGTAGTTGATAGAGTCCAGTAAAAAGGAGGCAAAAAGGGAATGTAGAGAGTTTCCTTCGCGACCAAAGCTCTCGTGAGTGAGCGAATAAAGATGGGGATATTTTGTAAAATCGGACATGTTCCGTTCAAAAAAACCGCCAAGGAATAGCGCCACTTCGGCCAAAGTATGGTGCAGCCAATTGGGGAAAATTCTTCGCTCTGGCAAATGGCGTAGAATAGAAAGCTGCGGCAGACTCCTCACGATTGAGCGCAAGATCTCTACTTCGGTGCCAATTTTAATTGGTACGTAAAGATAGTTCCCTTGATTCGATTGAAACCCCGACTTGGCGGCCTCTTCATCAGAAATTTGATCGTAGGGCAAGTAGAAGGGATCTAGCGACGGTAAATCGTATTGGGCCGAGTTTAACAGGACCACATGCAATCGCCCGCTTTGCTGGAAAATACTTGGAAATGGGCCGAAGAATTTACGAACTAAATCGGCGTAGCCCAATTCCGGATAGATCGAATTCAAGCTCCCATCGTTCAGCCGCTCCAGAATTCTATTTAGGGCTGGAGGTTGCAGGCTACTTTGAGTGCTTGAGTCAGCGTATAACGTAACGGTCGAATCTTCTATTCGCGAAAATCCTGTTACGCGTTGGAAGCGATATCCAGTCTGGCTGCCCCCTTGGATCCAAAGCTCCACAGACTCCGTCGCCAAACTTGGCGTGGAATACAGACCGCAAGAAATTAGGCCCGCGACGAAGCGGAATAAAATCGACAATTTCAAAATTTTCCCCCCATGAGAAAATGCGTTTTTGTTCTACCCCTTGGGGCCGGGGATGTCGAGGGACATATATGGAGAGATCGTCGTGGAAGGGCCAGATTTTTGTTAGGGCTTAACGCTTTGCACAAATGATAGATAATGTTTGAGTTCGGCAATGGATTCTTGGATGTCATCCAAAGCTCGGTGGGAGCCCTTTTTTTGGTATTCTATTTTCCATTTGGAGCCAAAAATAATTTTGTAGCTAGTGACATCGAGCATTCGGTAATGCAGGCGCTTAGAAAAGTTCGGCCAGTACGCATCGATAAATTTTCGATCCTGCCCAATGGAATTCCCGCATAGCACTGGTCGTTCGGTAGCAGTAAAGTGGCGATTCACCAGCTCGAGCATTTCTTTTTCCACTTGGGCTTCCGGTTTGCCTTTGGCGACCGCAGTCGTGAGACCACTTTTGCCGTGATTTTCTTTGCACCACTCGTCCATTGCATCCAGAACTTCCGGTGGTTGGTAGACAATGGCTTCATAGGATTCCACGGTTCGAAAATCCAAATCGGTCACAATGGCGGCCACTTCGAGAATTCGGCACGAATTCACGTCGAGACCGCTCATTTCCATGTCTACCCAAAGAAGGTTCATTTCGCCTTGGCCTGATCCATTAAGAACTGCACTGCTTTGCGGCGCTCGATCTCACGGGAAACCTCTTCGCGGCGCTGAGTGTTTTCTTTGTAGAACTTCTCCACAGCTTCGACGGGCTGACCGCTTTGTTTCACAATTTCATCGAAGCGTGCTTTAAAGTCTTCGTCGGTGGCCGAGAATTTTTCTTTCTCGACAACCTTAGGCAACAATAAAGCGAGACGAACTTCACGTTCGGCGCGTTTTTGATATTCCAGCGCGTATTTGCGCAAGTAATCTTGAACAATGCCATCGCCGAAATTCTGCCGCTTTAGCATTTGGGTTTCATCGGAGAGAATATATTCGAGCTGACGTTGCACGAGTGATGGCGGAACTTCGAATGGGTTCGACTCGATCAAGGCAACTAAGATTTCTTCCATGCCTTGTTGTTGTTGCTCGTTTTTTAGCTCAGCTTCCAGGCTATCACGAACCTTTTTGCGCAAATCTGCAGCGGACTCAGCCTGAAACTCTTTGGCCATTTCATCGGTGAGTTCAGGGTATTTCTTTTCTTTCACCTCGTGAAGGGTCACGGTGTAATCGATTTCTTTCCCAGCAATTTCTGGATTGCGATAGTCTTCGGGGTATTTTACCGGGATTACTTTCGTGTCTCCCGACTTCATTCCCTTCAGGCCTTTTTGAAAGTCTTCCAGCGAATTCTGTCCGCCTACTTCCAGCATAAAATTTTTCGCCGTGGCATCAGGGATCACTTGATCGCCCATTTTTCCTTCAAAGTCGATGATCACTTGGTGACCATCTTTCACTTTGGTGTCGGCAGGTAAATTGATTAACTCAGCTTTTTTGTCGAGCAGGTTGCGAATGACTACTTCCACGTCTTCGTCTTCGATCTTGCCTTCTTTTTTGGTGATCGGTAGGCCTTTGTATTTTTTGAGTTCGACATCGGGAATGAGATCCACCTGGGCCGTATACTCTAAATTCACTCCCTCTTGCCAATCGTTCAAATTTGTTTTGGTGATATAGGGATCGGAAGCCACTCGCACTTTATTATCCACGGCAGCTTTGCGATAAGTTTCGCTCACTACTTGATTGAATACATCGTGTAAAACATCTTCGTGATACTTCTTTTTCACGAGATCGAGGGGAACTTTCCCCTTACGAAAGCCGGGAACGGCCACTTTCTGTTGAAGGCGCTGAAAGGCATCTTTCATCTTGGCCTGCATGAGCGTGGCATGCACATTTACTTGGAATTCACCAAGGATTGCGCTCTTTTGGGTGTATTTTACTTCTGGGTCTGGCAAAAAATTCATTTGATTCGTCATAGAGGGGTAGCTTTAGCATAATTCGTTTGTCTTAAAAACCCGTTTTGCTAGACTTTAATCATATGAAATTCTTCAATGTTTCGTTGCTAGGGATTGTAACGCTTGTGATGATTTCGGTATCCGCGGCCGCCTGGTCGGCCGATGAGGATT
>CAYZLH010000208.1:0-5536 GCA_964478795.1 uncultured Bdellovibrionales bacterium
ATGGCGAGGAGGCCGAAGAGGAAGCAGGCGCTGAAGAGGCCGAGGCCAATCCACCACGACTAAACTCCTTTGATCCTTGGGGTCGCCGAATTGATGAAATTCAAGTGAGTGAAGGTTGGCAGAAATTGGAAGAAGCGGCGGCGGTAGAAGGAATCGTGGCCACTGGATACGAGCGGAACTACGGGATTCATTCGCGCTTGGTGCAATTTGCGAAACTTTATCTCTATCATCCCTCTTCCGCATTTTTTTCCTGTCCGTTGGCAATGACCGATGGCGCAGCCCGGGCCATTGAGCTCTTTGGTTCGCCAGAAATGAAATCTCGAGCTCTGAAAAATTTAACTTCGCGGGACCCAAAAAAGTTTTGGACGTCCGGGCAATGGATGACCGAGCGAACTGGGGGCTCGGATGTTTCGGGGACGTCGACGATCGCCATCCACAAGGGCGGCGACCAATACGAGTTGCACGGAACCAAATGGTTCACCTCGGCAACGACTTCTCAAATGGCCATGACCTTGGCGCGAATTCAGGGACATCCCGAGGGTAGCAAAGGGCTAAGCCTATTTTACATTGAACTGCGAGATGCGCAGGGGCAGCTCAACAAGATAGAAGTGCACCGTCTCAAGGATAAATTGGGCACGAAGGCTCTGCCTACAGCCGAGCTTTCGCTGGTTGGTACTCCAGCGACACTCGTCGGCGGGGAAGGGAATGGCGTCAAAAAAATTGCGGCGCTTTTTAATATCACCAGAATGTACAACTCCGTATGTGCCTTGGGCGCCGCTCGTCGCGCACTTTCTCTAGCCTTTGATTATTCCAAAAAGCGATCTGCTTTTGGCAAACTCTTAGTAGAATTACCTCTTCATCGCGAAACGCTCACGGATTTGGCCGTGGAGTTCGAGGGAAATTTTCATCTGACCTTTTCTCTTGCCGAGTTGTTGGGCAAGGAAGAAATGGGCCAAGCCAGTGCCGAAGAGGCCGCCATGCTGAGGATGCTCACTCCTATCGCTAAACTCTATACAGCCAAGAGTTGCCAAGCCATCACCAGCGAGGTTGTGGAGATTTTTGGTGGCGCCGGTTATGTGGAAGATGTTGGGATCAGTCGCTACTATCGCGACGCCCAAGTGTTTTCGATTTGGGAGGGCGCAACCAACGTGCTTTCGCTAGATGTGATTCGCGCGATCGAAAAGGAAAATGCATTTGTGCCTTTCATGAAGGGGGTGGAAGCTCGATTGCAAAAAGTAAAACCTGCTTTTGCTCAGGAACAGCGTCAAGTACAGGACGCCTGTGAGGCGCTGAAAAAATACCTCCCGAAGGCTGTGAAAGAGGGCCCCGATTTCATTCAAGAGGGCGCCCGCAAATTTGCCTTTTCGTTGGCGCGTACCTTTGCCGCTTCTCATCTGTTAGCGTGTGCCGAGGATGGGAAACCCTCCGGATTTGCCGCCAAAAAATGGTGCGCCAAGGGAATTCTCGATCTCCATCAGGCGCCAACAGGTAAAACGAATGAGGAATTTTTGCAGTCCATTTAACGGTGATTTCTGCCGATAAATTAGGGTGGAAAACATTGATCTTACTCTAAAAAAATGGGGCCAGTCCCTCGAGAGTTCAATCCTTGGGCAAGAAGAGGCGATTCAGCTCAGTCTAATCACTTTGATTGCCGGTGGCCATCTCTTGTTAGAGGGCCCGCCCGGAGTCGGAAAAACCTCCTTGGCTCAACGGATTGCCGAAAGTATTCGCGGCGATTTTCGTCGGATCCAAATGACGAGCGATCTACTGCCCAGCGATATTCTGGGCAATCTTCGTATGCGTCCAGGTGGTCTAGATTTAGAATTCCGCAAAGGACCCATCTTTACCAACGTAATGCTGGCCGACGAGCTCAATCGTACCAGTGCAAAAACTCAGTCGGCACTTCTTGAAGCCATGGCTGAGGGGCGCGTTTCCATCGACGGAAAAACCTATGATCTACCCAATCCATTTTTTGTAATTGCTACGCAAAATCCACAGGAGTTTCAGGGCGTATTTCCGCTGACCGAAAGTCAGCTGGATCGATTCTTGATGCACGTTGAATTGAATATCCCGGAAAAAAGTTCAGAGTTGGCATTGCTGAAACGACATGCTGAAAACGCGCCAACGCAGAAGGTGGCAACTTCCATCGATCTTCCGGCATTTCTAACTCTTCGTGAGTTGGCAAAAAAAGTTTTTCTTGAAGAAACCGTATTGAACTATGCCCAGAAAGTTGTCTCGGAAATTCGTACTATGGAGGGCCTCTACTACGGAGCCAGTGTGCGAGCTACATTACAATTGATCGATGCCGCGAAAGCGCGGGCGCTGCTCAATCATCGTGAATTTGTGACTCCTGAGGATATTAAAATTCTGAGTCCACACATCTTTGCCCATCGTTTGAGCTTCCGCGGTCTAGAACAAAGAACTGCCGATAAAAAAGAGAAAATCCGTAATGTCTTGGATAAAATCTCTCTTCCTAAATAGAACTAGACGACTAGAGATATCCACGGCCGGCAAGTGGTTTGTGGGCTTCACTATTTTTCTTGGCGTAGTGGCAATCTATTCTGGAAACAACGTAATTTATCTCTTGGAGAGTTTACTTCTTAGTTGTTTGATTTTTTCTGGAATCATTTCGGAGTTTACGGTGAGTAGAGTTCAGGTTAGCCGGGAAGTTCGGGAAGTATTTGCTGAGGGAGATTCAAATGACATTTGGATTCTTCGGAATCCGACAATCTTTCCACTCTACTGCATTGAAGTTGGCGAAGTGAGGGAGGGAAAATTCGAACCCGTATCCTTCTGCGTTTTTCTCAAAAGCAAGAGTGAAATTCGACTGCCTTCTTCCCAAGTGATTGGCAAACGAGGCTTATACCGTTGGAATGGAATAGGGATAGCCACGAGCTTTCCTTTCGGTTTCGCGAAAAAGATTCGAATAGAATTTCAGGGAGGATCGCGAATCGTTTGGCCAAAAGTAGTCTCAAACTTTGAAGAAAATCTACGCTTGCCCACTCGCGAATTAGAAGTGGTTGAAGGTGAGTTAGAAGAAGTAAATCCCTGGGAAGATTTGGGCAAGGTGCATTGGCCCAGTAGCGGAAAAGATTCACGCTTATATGCTCGTCCCTACCGAAGTTCCACGACCCTAGAAGAAGTGGAGTTTGACCTAGAAAAAAAAGACGCCTGGGAGGAGCAGATATCTAAAGTTGCAGCGCGGTTTTCCCAGCAGGCGCGAGTGTTAATTCTGAAGCAAAAATCGAAATCACAGAAAGTCGAAGGAAAGGTGAAAGTGCTAGACACTTTGGCCCTGCTTCCGGAGGAAATGTGATTCGCTTTAATGTGCAAACCCTGGCCGCAGTTACCGCATTTTTATGTGAGGTCTTGGGCTTGCTGTCGATTCTCTTTTCGGCAGACGTAGAAAAGAGTCTACTGACAATCTTGGTCGGAGGTGGAATCTGTCTTTCCTTGCTCCGCGTGCTCCTCAGCAATCAGTTCCTGCGGCTTTTAATGGTATTTGTGGTCGTAGGTAGCGCCGTTGTCGCACTAAAGTCACACCTACCCGTGGCAATTCCTATATCGCGCGGTCTCGTTTTTGCGCACGTTATGTTGTGGCTAGCAAAGGACTTTGCGAATTTTCGCTATTGGCGCTTAGGAATTGGTTTCGTCGAAGTGGTTTTGGCGGCCATTCTCACTCCAGAAACCCATATGTTCTTTTTCATTTTCTTCTTCACGGTAGCTGCGGCGCTTTCGCTATCCTTCGGATTTTTGGAGAATCGACTATTAAAACATCAGCCCCGCGAGCTTTTGCGGCCAATTTCGCCAAAGTTGGTCATGGGAGTCTTGTTGGCTTCACTGTGTATCTTTTTAACAAGTTTGCTTATTTTTCCCATTCTTCCGCGTTCGAATTGGGAGGGGAACAGTCAGTGGACCGAGGCGGGATATACAGAAAATGTCGGATTTTTAAGTGGTACTTTGCGTTGGGCACGCGGCACACCGCGACCAATGGTGTGGTTATTTAAGGAAGAGTTTCAGAACTGGCAGAATTTGGTACCGTTTGGGCTATTGCGGGGAAAGGTGTTGGATCAGTTTAATGGAGTGGATTGGCTTCCTGGTAGCAACGAAATGGAAACCGTGAATAGCACGGTAGAATCGCAAGAGATTTTGAAGGTACAGCGTGAATCCTTAGATTCAGAGGTACTGCTGGTGCCCTATGGCGCTTCAGCCGTGACAATGGGAGACAACGAAATTGCCCGCCTGAAGAGTGGAGAGTGGCCCGCGCATCGATGGCGTAGCAAGCGGATTTCTTATGAGATTTCGCTTGGTGCGAAATTTGAATTTTTCGCTCCTCCCAAGAAGGCCAATCTACAAATAGGCATTGATGAGCAGCGATATCCAAAATTTTGGGCGTTGGCCCGTAGGCTCGCGCGTGGGAAAAGAAGTGACAATGAGAAGATTCAGTCCGTCCGTAACTACCTCAAGGATTTTTCCTACAGTTTAGAATCGGTGCCAGGAATTTCTAGTCAGAAAGATCATCCCATTGAAGTATTTCTATTGGAGCAAAAGAGGGGACATTGTGAGCTCTTTGCCACAGGAGCAGCCTTACTTCTCCGTGCTATGAATGTGCCTACTCGTCTAATCGTGGGTTTTCGCACCGGAGGTCGAAACGGAAATATTCTTAAGGTGACAAATCAGGACGCGCACGCGTGGATTGAGGTGTACACCGAAAAAACGGGATGGTTTCCGCTAGATTTTACGCCCGCACTTCCGCCAGCAGAACAACATTGGTTTTCTGAAGTCGGGGAGTTGTATGATTGGGTGAACGTCTATTGGAACCAATATATCCTGGGCTATGAGTTCGACTCACGGGAGATTTGGAGTCACGCGAAAAACATTGCTCCATGGAGTATTGTCGGAGTCGCAATCCTATTGGTAATTAGTTTCCTTTTGCGCAAGAAACAAATACTCGCGCGAGCTCAGGTGCAGAGAGTAAGGAGAAAGTGGGAAAAGAAACGATACTTCAGTGAGTTTCTTGAGACCGAAGAGGGTGAGAAAATTTTTGACGCGTATCAAAGGGCCAGATTTGCCCGCGAAGAATTTAATGAGTCTCAATTGCTAAATCTCGATCTAAAATTTCGGGAAGAGTACCGTCGATACGAGTTAGCTCGAGCGTATGGTGATAAAAAAATAGAGAAGAAGACTTTTCCTCTTTCGTAATTTGCCAATCCTCTGGCGAAAGAAAATGCTGGGGATTTAAAGGTTGAAAATTCCAAAATCGATACAAAAATAAAGTCAAGGAATGCCAAACGGGTCTTAGCTCTTGGGCCTTCAGTATAAATGTGCCGCAAAATTTCACTGACCTTCTTGCTTCCGATAGAATCATGTAGAGATACTTTCGCTCGAGTAGTTCCAAGCCCGAATTAATCACCAAGACGTCAATAGACTGATCGGCGCAAGGAAACTCAAAAAAGTCGCCGAGGAGTAATACGGGGTTCTTTCCGTCATCATTGATTAACGACTTTTTATGATGATAAAAAATTGTCCGTTCTTT
>CAYZLH010000209.1:0-1883 GCA_964478795.1 uncultured Bdellovibrionales bacterium
ACAAGAGTTTGCTCCTCGTTACCCTCGGCAGATTGAATCTTTTGCATCAGATCTTGGTGGGAATCGTGCGTATTGGGAAACGTCAATAAAGCCCACAATATGATCGCCATCGTTGCAATGATGGTTCCAGCCTTTTTCAAAAACGAAAATACCTTTAAACATACGAATCGCACGAGTTCTCGCCAATTGGGGGAACGGTAGTGCGGTAAATGCAAGAGAGCAGAAGATTTCTGAGGCTTTAGATCTTGCTGTCACGTGTTTGCTTTGGGAAAAATTCAACCGATGTAAGATGAAAGCCACAGCCAGGGCCATGAAGATGGCCAATACAAACATGCTAAACATCACCACACCTTGTAACTGGAAAGGGCCAATGGCTGCTGCCGGCACAAAGGTGGAAATTAACAGAGTATAAACTGGCAAGCGGGCCGAACAGGTCATAAGTGGCGATATCATAATTGCCAATATTCGGGTGCGCTCGCTTTCAATATTCCGCGTAGCCATAATTCCCGGTACGGCACAGGCTACCGACGATAATAATGGAATAAATACCTTGCCATCCAAGCCATAGGGCTTCATCAACCGATCCACCATATAGGCAATTCGGGGTAAATATCCAGAGTACTCCAGTAGGCCGATCAAAAAGAAAAGGATAGCGATTTGCGGCACAAACACCACCACCGCGCCAACACCTGCTAATACTCCGTCACTAAGAAGCGAGGCGATGAGGTCATTCGGAATTCCCGTTTTCACTGCATCTTGTAATAAAGCAATGCCCGATTCCACCAGATCAGAAAGTGGCGCGGCCCAGGTAAAAATCGATTGAAAAATCACAAACATCACTGAAAGAAATACCAGCGGGCCAAAAAACTTATTGAGCAAAAAGCGATCGATAGCGGAATCTCGCTTTAGCAACAAGTCATCTTGCGGTCCTTTAACCATTGGAGAAACTCGTTTGGCTTCGCGCTTGGCGTCCTTATAGAGGGATACAACATCGCCAGCAACCGTAGCCGCTGTTGCCTTACGCTGATCCTGCATCAAAAACTTTTTGAGCGCCCCTACCCCCTCTCCAGTTTTGGCGGAAATCCCAAAGAAGGGAATGTCTGTTAAATCTTGCATGCCAGCGAGATCAAGAATTTTGCGATTGGCTTTTACCTCATCCATCATGTTTACGGCGATGGCGATACGAAAGCCCTTTTTCTTCAATAAGAGTGGCAGCGGCAACTCTTGCATTAAATTGTTACCGTCAATCACAAAAACAACGAAACCACTTTCGCGCACTTCCTCGAGGTGACGAATGGCTACCTGTTCATCAATGGAGTTCGCCTCCAAGGTATACATACCCGGTAGATCGGTAATTACAAATTCCGCCCCATCCCATTGTACCGTAGAGCTTTTTTTCTCCACTGTACAACCAGCATAGTTTCCCACTTTTTGCCGAGCACCGGCGATTTGATTAAAGAGCGTGCTTTTTCCGGAATTCGGTCGACCCGCTAAAACGATTTCCATTAGCACTCCTCTACGAAGATTTTTTGGCAAAGATTTTTTCGGAGGGCAAACTGTTGAGAGCCGATCAAAATGCTCACGGGCTCACCCAATGGAGCGGCATGCATCTTCTGCACTGTCTCGCCGGCTTCGAGTCCCATTTGCAGCAAGATCCGCTGGGTTTCCTCGGGAAGATCTAGGGTGCAGATACGCAACGACTTCGCAAACGGAGCCTGCCATAACGATAGATTTGCCATAAATTGGGAATTATCCTTTTTGAGAATCATTGTCAACTAAGTCAAATGAATTCCAATGGGTAGAAAAATCCCATTTCTTCCAAGCCAAGCTCAGGAACTTACGGTAGCATTTTGCTCATGAATAAATCTTCCCCTCTTACCATT
>CAYZLH010000209.1:1893-5493 GCA_964478795.1 uncultured Bdellovibrionales bacterium
TCAATTGTAATCTCCCCATCATCGCCGGGCCCATGTTTCTCGTGAGCGAGGAAAATTTAGTCTCGGCCGTGAGCGAAGCCGGAGGAGTCGGCGGAATGCCCAGCCTAAATTGGCGCAAGACTGACGAATTTCGCGCAGCCATAAAAAAGGTGAAGTCCCTCACTGCGAAACCCTTTGCGGTAAACTTGATTGTGAATAAGAGTAATATTCGTCAATCCGCGGATTTAGATATCTGTGCCGAAGAAAAGGTACCGATGTTGATCACATCCCTTGGAAATCCCAAAGACGTGATTCGCCGGATGCATGAAGTTGGCGGCAAGGTTTTTTGCGATGTCACAAATTTAGAATACGCCAAAAAGGTACAAGACTTAGGCGCTGATGGCGTGATTGCCGTTTCTTCAGGGGCCGGAGGCCATGCGGGTCCCACTTCGCCCTTGGTTCTATTACCCTATCTCAAAAAACACTTGCAGATTCCCATCGTGGCGGCGGGAGGCATCGCCACTGGTCAGCAAATGGCCGCAGCCTTTATGCTAGGGGCCTCAGCGGTACAGGTGGGCACTAGATTTATTGCCGCCAAAGAGGCCAAGGTAGATGCGGCCTATAAAAAAGCCATTTTAGAGTCGGAGCCGGAAGATATCGTATTGACGGAAAAAATCTCGGGTACGCCTGCGTCGGTGATTAAAACTCCCTTTATCGAGAAGATGGGATTGCACCTAAATCCGCTGGAATCCTTTTTGATGAAACAAGACCTCACCAAGAAATACACCAAAATGGCGCGATCGCTCTGGGGAGCATTTTTGTTGCAGAAGGCGGCCAAATCCACCACTTGGAAAGAGGTTTGGAGCGCGGGCCAAGGCGTGGGCTTGATCGACGAAATCCTACCGGTGGAAGAAATTATGAAAAACTTCGTAAAAGACTTTCACAAAGCGTGGGAAAAGCCCTAATACTTGCCTGTGGCCATTCTGATCAACGCTCATCAAATCACCAAATCCTTTGGCGAACGCCCGCTATTTCAGGGCTTGTCATTTTCCGTCGAATCCCAAGAGCGCATTGGCTTGATCGGCCCCAATGGTGCGGGCAAATCCACTTTACTAAAAATTCTTTCGGGCACCGAAAAACCAGATTCAGGCACCATCAGCATTCAACGGGGATTGCGCGTGGCCTATTTGCCCCAGGTGCCAGCATTTCAACCAGGAGCAACCCTACTCTCCACCCTCCTCGAGGGCGCCACGGATCCTTATGATTGGCAGGAAATCTCAGCAGCCCATGAATGGATTTCGCGCCTATCCGCCGGCGAAAAGGTGCAGGAAGAACAAGAAATCGCTAGCTTGTCGGGCGGCTGGAAAAAGCGGGTGGCTATTGCGCGCGAGCTCATGCGTAAGCCCGATCTATTTTTACTTGATGAGCCCACCAACCATTTAGATGTGCCCAGCATTCAGTGGCTGGAAGACTATTTGGCGAATGCGAATTTTGCCACCATCACCATCACCCACGATCGCCAGTTTCTCCAGCGAGTATCGAATCGAATCCTCGAGCTAGATCGCAAGAATCCCGGCGGAATCCTTAGCGTGAAGGGCGATTATCTCAAATATCTAGATTTGAAGGATAGCTTGATGAGTGCTCAGGCCGAAGCCGAGGTAAAACTCAAAAATACGCTGCGCCGAGAAACCGAGTGGTTGAAACGCGGAGCCAAGGCTCGCACCACCAAACAGCAAGCGCGCATCCAACGTCATGGCGAACTGACCGCCGAAGTGGATGAGCTCGAATACCGGAACCAAAATCAAGCGGTGCGTTTGGACTTCCAAGGCACAGAGAAAAATCCCAAAAAACTCATCGAAGCCAAAGGGATTCGCAAATCCTTTGGCGATAAAGTGGTGGTACCCAAGTTTGATCTAGTGGTGGGTCCAAAATCGCGCTTAGGCTTTTTAGGGAAGAATGGCTCGGGGAAAACAACCCTATTAAAGATGCTGGTGGGCCAAGAGCAGCCCGATGCCGGAGAGATTTTTTTCTCCGAACATCTAAAAATTGTGTGGTTCGAGCAGAATCGTGAAAGCCTTGACCCAAATTTAAGCGTAGTGGAGACGCTCGCCCCCCGGGGAGATTCGGTGATTTTTCGTGGCGCCCAAGTACACATTAAAGGCTATCTCGATCGTTTTCTCTTCACGCCTACGCAAATGGAGATGAAGGTAGGCAAACTTTCGGGAGGCGAGCAAAGCCGCTTACTCGTGGCCAAATTGATGCTGCAAGAGGCCAATGTATTGGTGCTAGACGAACCCACCAACGACCTCGATATCGCCACGCTAGACGTCCTGGAAGAGGTTTTACGGGAATTTTCGGGGGCTGTACTACTCGTGAGCCACGATCGTTACTTTCTCGATCAGGTGGCCAAAGAAATTTATGCATTCGAAGATGGCAAGATTCTTCCGTTTCATGGAGTACAGCAATGGGAAAGCTGGCAGCTGACACAACAAGAGGAAGCGAAGAAAGCAAAATCCCCCTCCTCTGTTGCTTCCGCCAGCGGGACGCCAAAGGAAGGCAAAAAGAAGCGTTCCTTCAAAGAGCAGTTTGAGTTGGATTCCATGGAGGAGAACATTCAAAAGGCGGAAGCTGCCTTGGCCCAGGCCGTTGCGGAAAGCAATAAACCCGAATATGCCGCCAATGCGAGTAAGCTTGTGCAAATTTCCGAAGAGCTGCGGCTTTGTCAGGAAACCGTAGATCGCCTCTATGCGCGTTGGGAAGAGTTAGAAAAGAAACGCAGCTAGGAAGAGCGTTGCGGTTCGACTCGCCCCGTAGCCCTACAGGGACGAAAACAGGAGGCACGAGGTCAGATCGGAAATCCGCGAAGGTCGGCAAAGGGCAAAAAAAAACCAGCTTGAAGGTTTCATCCCAAAAGCTGGCTTCTTCCAAATCCGAAAATTAGGAAAGGTGTTTGTTCACCAATTTCGTCATTTCGAACATATTTACGGTCTTTTTAGCACCGAAAATAGGCTTCAATTTGTCGTCAGCGTGAATGTTACGACGCTGAACTTTATCTTGAAGATTGTTCTTCTTGATATAAGCCCAGATTTTCTTGGTTACTTCCGTACGTGGAAGAGCTTTAGCGCCCACGATAGCAGCGAGAGCTGCGCTTGGGGTAAGAGCCTTCATGAAAGCAGCATTGGGCTTGCGCTTAGCGCCAGCTTTCTTTGCAGCAGGTTTCTTTTTCGCTTTAGCAGTTTTCTTAGTGGTCTTTTTAGCCATTGTTTAAGTTCTCCTTATGAAAGCTAGTGTTACATCAATTTTTCTTTTTTCAAGGCGAATTTTTCATTTTTTTCATTTTTCAGAGGGAAAACTCACTTTTCCCCTCTGAAAAACCCCATTTTTGGAAAAAACTCACCTTTCTCCCCAGGGGAAAATCATTTTTCCCTGATCTTTCCGTAGTGAAAGTCGCCTTTTTCAATGACGATGGGATCCTCTATTTATAGATAAAGCAGAATGGATCCTGGGTTGGCCTGGCCTTTTTCGTTCTTGTCAGGCTTGGGTTGGTAACCAGCGATTCGGCAATACTCATGAACTTTCAACTTTACTTTGCCAGTGCCAATGCCATGAATGATGCGCACT
>CAYZLH010000210.1:0-5490 GCA_964478795.1 uncultured Bdellovibrionales bacterium
ATCCATTCAGGATTCGATGTAATTACCGGTAATCCCGATGGCCAACTTCATCGTAAACTTTCACGTCTAGCCTTTGAGTTGAAGGGCGATGCTTGGGAGCCTTTTACCTATGGGCAAAAGGCTTGGGCATTTCACATCGCGGTTAGATTTAATATCAAACTTATTTTTTACGGTGAGAATGGCGAACTAGAATACGGCGGTTCCGTTAAGTACAAAAATAAGCCCATGGAGACCCCGGAAGAGTGGGAAGAGGAATACTTTAAAGGCACTTCGGTCGACAAGCTATTGTCTGTAGGTTTGGAGCGTGGCTTGGTTAATGAGAAAGAAGTACAGAAGGCATTGCAGCTCTATAAGCCTCCTCACCCCGATCTGATCAAAAAGCTCGGTGCCGAAATGCATTGGTTTTCCTATTACAAAAAATGGACACCACAGGAAAATTTCTATTATGCAGTAAAGCATTGCGGATTCGAAACGAACCCCAATGGTCGATCTGAAGGAACGTATACTAAGTATTCAAGTTTGGATGACAAAGCCGATGGATTTCATTGGTATCTAAGCTACATCAAGTTTGGTATGGGTAGGGCCTCTCGAGATGCTCAACAAGATATTCGCCGGCATCATATTACCCGCGAGGAGGGAATTGCTCTCGTAAAACGTTATGATGGAGAATTCCCAAAACTCTATTTCCAATGGTTTTTGGAATATTTAGGAATTACGGAAGAATACTTCTGGAAGGTGATGGATACGTACCGTGAGGTATCGAACGTTTGGAAGAAAAAAAATGGTGAATGGGTAATGGAGCATCTACCAAAATAATAGGGTGAAGTAGTGCTTTTTAACTCTTACGAATTTCTGTTTTTATTCGCTCCACTCGTTTTCGCTCTTTATTTTATTATCGGCTCAAAAAGCACCGGTTTGGCCGTTGTCTGGATCACCTTTGCTTCGCTATTTTTCTACGCGTGGTGGGATCCCTCTTCGTTAGCACTGATCGCCATTTCGATGGCTGTTAATTATGCGTTCGGATACCGATTAATGTTTGGCTTGGCGGATTCAGATCGGCGCAGGAAACTTTGGGTCCGAGCTGGTATTTTTTTCAATCTATTTTTTCTTGGTTACTTCAAATATTCGCATTTCCTGCTTGTCGACGTACTACAGCTCTCACATTTTCCAGATGGATTTTTTCCTAAAGAGCTGCCACTGGGCGTATCGTTTTTTTCCTTTGTTCAAATAGCTTTTTTGGTCGACGCTTATCGAAAAGAAAAAATGCAGTATGGGCCATCGGAATATGGATTTTTCGTTACCTATTTTCCTCATCTCATTGCCGGACCAATTATTCATCACAAAGATGTAATTCCACTGCTCTCCCAAAAGGAAACGTTTCGATTCCAGCCAGATAATTTTTCTGTGGGATTAACCATTTTTTCCATAGGATTATTTAAGAAGACATTCTTAGCCGATACTGTTGGCGCTTATGTTCCGGGGGTATTCGATACTCCCCCAGAGAGTGGGCTCACGATGTTTGAAGCTTGGGGCGGCGCACTGGCTTACACCTTGCAAATCTACTTTGACTTTTCCGCGTATTCTGACATGGCTCTAGGTCTCTCGAAGGCACTAAATATTCCTTTACCGTTAAACTTTTTCTCGCCATATCAGGCCAAAAGTATCGTTGACTTTTGGCGGCGATGGCATATTTCACTGTCGCGGTTTCTAAGAGATTATTTGTATATTTCCTTGGGCGGAAATAGGAGGGGCGAATTTCGCCGCTATCTTAATTTATTTCTGACGATGTTGCTTGGGGGACTGTGGCACGGAGCCGGATGGACATTCATTGTGTGGGGGTGTCTGCACGGTATCTTCCTTATGATAAATCACGCTTGGAGCAACCAAACGAAAGTCCGTCTTCATGGGATATTCGCTCAAGCCTTAACTTTGCTGTGCGTGATGATTGCCTGGGTATTTTTTCGCGCAAACTCGCTCGATTCCGCTCTGCTCATTTTGCGAACTATGACCGGCTTAGGAGAAATATCGGTGGGACCAGGTCTCATCAGTAGAATTCCTCAGCTAAGAGAGTTCGGTATTGTTGGAAATGGCTTTTTTCCAAATCTTTCTTACTTCCGCGGCACGGGTCTACTATGGATGTTTGGGTTGCTCGCAATTTCACTTTGGATGCCCAATATTGCGCAACTGTTTCGAAACCATTCGGCCATGTTAATTCCAAAAAATTTACAAAACGAATTGGACTGTAAGTTCCAATGGCGTCCCTCTTCTCTTTGGGCGATCACCAGCGCTGTTTTATTTTTGGTAGGGGTTATTTATATGAATAAGCAAAGTGTATTTTTGTATTTTCAATTTTAGAGTATAGAGAAAATGATTCTAGAGCAAAGCAAAGTGTTTAACCGATATCTGAGAGTTTTTGGCGCTTCATTGGCCGCTCTTAGCGTGGTGCCGTTGCTCGGTTTCGTCTATGTTTTTCGTATTCATGAGCACGATTCTTTTGTCGAAATCGTTAATACTCAAAAACAAAAAGGGGCAATTTATGGTACAGCCTTAAATCCCAATGACCTTAAATACAAATTAGAGTTGTATCGAAGTCGGCAAACCGACTACGTAGTTTTAGGCTCGTCTCGTTCCATGAAATTTAGATCGGAATTTTTTAAACAGCCGATAACGAATCTTGGCGGTACATTTTCAACTTTAAATGAAGGACAGGAGTTTATTCATTGGATCCTGCAAGTGAAACAGCCCAAAGCAATTCTACTTGTTGTCGATTATTGGTGGTTTCATCGCTCCTATTCTTATGATGAACGCCGCCGCTTTGTTAGTGAAACGTCCCTCAATCAAGACAAATTGCTTAAACCTTGGGCCTGGCTTTTCGAGAAAAAAATTGAGTTTTCTGAATTCATTCAAACAATTCTTCGCGGGGCGAGTTCAAATCCATATAATTCACACTTGAGTTTAGGTTTGCGAGCAATCAAATACTCTAGTGGTTTTCGCTATGATGGGTCGTATATGGAAGTAGAAAACGATACCAGCGCCCCAGGGCGGAGAATCGAGGCGATGAAGTTGGAGATCCAAGAAATTCAGGCCGAAAAAAATCTAAGAGCTGGCTATGGCTATGGAGATTTTATTGATGAAATCCGATGGAAGCAGTTTGTTTCAATTTTGGCAGAAATTAGAAAAGGTAGTGAGCTGATCGTTGTATTGCCCCCCGTCGCTCCGATGTTATCCATCGAAATGGATAGGAATCCGAACCGAAAATTTGTGCAACAACTGCAGAGAAAACTTAAAGACCTAAACGTCCCATCAGTCGATTTTAGCGATTTTCGGAAGCTTACAACCAGTGACGCTGAGTTTTTAGATATCTGGCATCCTGGCGAGATTGCGGTTTTACGGCAGCTTGTAGAAATAAAGAGACTTCTTCCGCAGACAGTTTTTGCGCAGAATATTGATGAGAATTTGTGCCAAAGGACAATTACTAAAGACGCTGGGAAGGGCATGATTTCTGAAGCTCTCGAATCACGGGGAGTGGTAGAATAAAGATGGATGTTGAAAACGTAAAATCGATTTTTGATTCCATTCAAAAGTCAATATTTTGGCAGATCAGTAGAACAAATAAGATTTTTTTTGAAAAGTTCGATGTTTTTCTGATCACCCCTCACGATCGAACAATTGGAAATACTGCCGAAGAAATACACTTTGCTCTTATTTTGGCGAGGAAGTTCAAAAAAAGGGCTCTTTTACTGAAGAGATTTTCGTTTCTTGGTGCCCCGAAAATTCCAAATCATCGCCTATTTGAATTCAATTTAGAAAACGAGAACAAAAGTGCATTTTGGGAACTGGTAAAGGTTTGCCTGAATTTCTGGCTTAGTCTGCAGGGGCATTTCTTTGCGCTGCTTTTTTACCTTTGGATAAATGCTATCAAGTTGCCTATATCCCTGTTTCAGCGCTTTCTACTGCGAAAAAATATACCCATTTTTTACCGACACTACAGCAAGTGCATTTTTCATCAGTATGTGGGGCATGAATTGGTTTGGCGGCAAGGTTTTGCCAAATCTCGAATTGAGAAGTTTAATCGTAAATTGGGTCTACCCGCTTGGGAGGCAGAGATCAACGAACCAATCTCGATTTCTTTTACTAAGGAAGAGGAAAAGTATTGCCAAGGCGTACTGCAGAAAGTTGGCATTGGAAGCGATGGTTGGTTTGTGTGTTTGCACAATCGGGAAGCTGGTTACCACCGAGATGCGCCGGATTTACGAAATAGCTCAATATCTAATTATGAGTTGGCCATAAAAAAAATTACCGATGCCGGTGGTTGGGTGATTCGCATGGGCGATCCATCCATGACCCGGCTACCAAAAATGGATCGAGTGATCGATCTTCCTTTCACTGAATTTAAATCCGAAACAATGGATCTATATATGGTGAAGAATTGCCGGTTCTACCTTGGGCAGAATTCAGGATTAGTAGATGTGGCCTACCTATTTGGAAAACGATGTGCCCTAGTTAATACAACCGAGTGGGCAATCGGATTCCCAAGACTTAAAAATAGTCGCGTTATATTCAAGCACTTCTATTCGCAGAAGTTGGGCCGATATCTCTCCGTGGATGAACTTTTGTCTCAACCATTTTCTGTTTTAGATCTTCATCATTTTCAGCGTGAATATGAGGTGAGAGAGAATTCGCCCGCAGAAATAGCGGACCTAGTCGCCGAAGTTTTAGAAGAACAATTCGGCTTCGATTCCTTGCAGGAGGCTTTTGCCCAGAAACGGAAGGAGCAGCTGTCAGGCTGGTTGAGCCAAGAATTGTATGCGGATCCCGAACAGGACCGGATCTTCAAATACCGACTTTTCAGTCGAATCGACGGTTGCGGGGGCACGGCGGGACGCTCCTATTTGGCTCAGAACTGGAAGGCAAGTAGCTTAAATCATTAAGATATCTGTCCGGGCTAGTCTCTCATTGGTAATTGAATTATTGGTTACTTTGACATACTGTATGCCAAATATGTTGCAGCAAAAGCTAGCTTACCTCTCATTGAAAATTTTCGGAAACAGCTTGGGACTGAAGGTGAATGTTCCCTATTGGATTCATCATCGAATCAGTAGATTTCAAAGTTCACTGGACCGAGTGCAACTCAATTCCAAGGCGATGACCAACGCCCAAGAGTTGAGACAAACTGGATTTATAAAATTAGGTAAAGTGGATGTGCGAGAATTGGCTGCCGACGTAGATAATTTTTTTGCGAAGAATCCCTGCTCGAATGGCGTTGGTTTCGTTGATCGAACTTACGCAAAAAGGTACGCGTCGAAACTATTTCAGATTCTGCAAGATCCGATGTTTGCTACGCTCCATGCATATTATGGGTCCTATTTTCAGAACTATTGGATCACGGTGATGCGCTATGAACCAACGGGAACAAGCAAAGAGGCTACTTCCTTTGATTTTCACCTAGACGACAATCCGCGCGAGCTTTTAAAAATATTTATCTATTTA
>CAYZLH010000211.1:0-5487 GCA_964478795.1 uncultured Bdellovibrionales bacterium
ATTCAGATAACTCGCGTGAGCTTTGCCGGGAAGCTGGCTCGATAATGACCAGGTACCGATCCAGGCCGTCACGCTTGTGCAGCGAGCGCATACATTTTATCAGCTCTTCTAGTTTGGTCTTTCTTGTGTCTAAGTCGGGATAAATTTCGGCGATGGAATTCACGAACGAAAGATGGGTCGCATTTGTTTCCTCTAAAAATTGCAATATCGACTTCTTTTTCATCGTTTGAAAATTAGTGGAGGCTGAACTTTTTAAGTTTCTTGCTACTTCCTCGGCGATACGAATAAAATTTTCGCTTTGGTCGATTCCGTAAAAATGTAATGGAAACTGGCGCTCTGCCAGCCACCACTGAAGACCCAAATAAAGAGTGCCCGGACCCGTGCCAACATCGAGCCAAACATTTTTCTTTTCATTTAGAATAGAGCGTCCCATTAAGTGGGCCTCTTCCAGCACCAGCGGTCCCTTTAGGCAATTGATCGGCATATAGTATGCGGCATAGGCCCTCGCCTCCGCAGATTGAAAAGAGTAGTGCGATTCTTTCGTTTGACCGCGCTCCACGGCCAACTTTTGCCAAAGAATCATCAACGTATTCGCATATTTCTGCTCATCATCCCGACCACGTGAGAGGAGGGAAGCTTCCACTACTTTTTGGATCGAGCTCGGAAACAAAATTTTTTCAGCAGTAAAAAACATTCTAACGAATTTCCGTGGGAAAGTAGCAGTGGAATTCGGTGCCTAATCCGACGCCGCCAAACACTTGAATCTTCCCGCCGTGCCGCTGAACGATGTGTTTCACAATGGCTAAGCCCAAACCCGTGCCACCTTGTTCACGATTTCTTGAAGGATCCACTCGATAAAATCGTTCGAAAATTCTTGCATGATGCTCTTCAGGGATACCCGGACCATTATCTTTAATTTTTAACAGAATTTGCTGATTTACTTGGGTCCAAGAGATTTCCACCTGGCCACCTGGGTTCATATACTTGAAGGCGTTTTCTAAAAGATTAAAAATTACCTGCTCGATTCGGCTGGCATCCCCCAGCATCTGTTCGATTTCATAATTTTGAATCACTTGGTGATTTCTATTGAGACGGATACTTTCTAGCTGAGCCAAGGCTCTTTCGGTCACGCCTTTGACCGAAAAGGGCTCCTTAGCCAACTCTGTTCCCGATTCTAAGGCAGACAGATTTAACAAGTCTTGTACGAGAGCGATTAAGCGGTCGGTATTTCTCTCAATTGTTTCCAAAAATTTTCGCGAAGGAGAGGGGTCGGGTAGGTCTTCCTTTAACGTCTGGGCGTATCCTTTGATCGAAGTTAACGGTGTACGTAACTCGTGGGACACATTGGCGACAAAATCAATGCGGACCTGGTCCATTCTTTTCAGTTCGGTGACGTCGTGAAATACGCCAACGGCGCCGTAAACGCTTCCATCTTCCATCTTCAGCGGAGTGACGGAAACGGAAAAGTGACGGGTCAGCGTTTCTCCCTTTAAACGAAGACGCGTCTCTAGGCTGTGTGGGCGGCCCGTTTGAATGGTCAATTTGAAAATATCGATGACATCGGAATTTCGAAAAAAATCACTTAGGCGGCTTTGACTTTTTTTCAAAAGATCGCCAAAAAACGCCACGAACTGGGAATTAAAAAACAACAACTCACTCTTTTTGTCGATGGCAATTACTGCTTCGCGGATGGCCCCCATAATCGCTTCAATTTCTTCGCGTTCCTTAGATAGCGACTGATCTTTACGTTGCATGTCTCGTCCGATACGGTGAAGCGTGGATTCTAGATCCGACCACTCACCTTGCTCGTCGTCTTCGGGAGCCAGTTCGCGTGGGGTGGCATATTCTCGTTTGAGGATCGATCGAGCTTTCACCAAAATTCGACCAAGGGGGAGCACCATTCGATATCCAGTCCAAAGTGAAATCCCGGAAACCACAAAGGCCATTACTAATGCTAAAAATAGGAAAGCTTTATCATAGGCGGCGATTACATCAGTTGTTGTTTGTAGATTGGAAATTTTGCTTTCTAAATAGAGGCGGGCTGAAAGAGCAGCAATGAAAAGAGCTGGAACAACACCAAAAATCTGCTGAATGAGAAAGCGAAAGAAAAGCTGTTTGGGGAAAAAATTGGGTCGACGAAAGTACATTTATACCCGATTGGCAATTCGATAGCCGACGCCTCTTACGGTTTCGATTAAATCGGCACAGTCTCCCAACTTTTTGCGGAGGCCAAAGACATGTGTATCAATGGCTCGCTCCACAACTGCGACACCACTTCCTTGTACTTCTTCAATGAGTTTATCGCGAGTTAGTACTCGTCCCTTATTTTGAATTAAGGTAGCGAGCAATTTAAATTCATAAGGAGTAAGCGATAAGATGTCATCGTGCAAGAAAGCTTCGTGCGCATTTTCGTCTACGCGAATTGGTCCAAGCCGGAGAAACGTATCATTTTTCTCTGTACGTCGGAGGATTGCTCTGGCGCGGGCCATTAAAACAGATAATTCAAAGGGTTTCATTAGATAGTCGTCGGCACCGGACTCGAGACCTAAGATCAAATCGGCATTGGTACTTTTGGCGGTAACCATCAAGATCCCTAATGAGTCGTATGAACGATTCTTGCGAACTTCTTTCGTAATTTCCAAACCGCTCTTTTCGGGCAGCATCCAATCCAATATCAGTAGGTCATATTTTTTTTCCGCAATTTTTCTCAGGGCTTCATTGCCGTTTCCACAACTATCTACGTTATGACCTTCCCGCGATAAGTGAAGGCAAATCAAATCACGAATGTCAGTTTCATCTTCCACTACTAGAATCGCGTGTTTTGGCATTGTCTTAATCCTTTTTTCCGCTGGCGCCGTGACGAATATCCTGCCCGGTAGCGGCAAAGATAACGTCTTCAGCAATATTGGTTGCGTGGTCTCCCAACCGTTCCAAGTTTCTGGCAATTAAAATCAAATCAAGTGCTTGTTCCACCCGAGTAGGATTCAACGTCATGAATTGGATTAGGTCCTGAAATACTTTGTCTTTCAAAGCGTCTACCACGTCATCTTTTTTTAAGACCTCTTTGGCCAAAGCTCCATCCTGTCGCACAAACGCGTCAAGCGCATCGCGCACCATTGCCCTAACTTCTGCGGCCATTTTGGGGATGTCCACCAATTCTTTGATTGGGTCACTCTCCATATAGTCTTTGGCATTATAGGCAATGTTCACCGCTTGATCGCCCATTCGCTCGAGATCGGTAGATATTTTTAGCACGGCGATGACCAGGCGTAGATCAGCGGCTAGCGGCGACTGACGCGCCAATAACTGTAAACAAGATTCATCGACTTCGATGTGTTCGCGATTAATTTTCGATTCTAGATCGTGAACTCGTTTGAACATTTGTGGCTGGCGTTGGATTAAAGCTTGAGTTGCCACTTCCACAGCTTCCTCCACATGGCTACCCATCTCGAGGATTTGTTCTTTTAAATTTTTTAATTCTTGTTCAAAGTGTCTTTGCATAGCTTTATTTTTACCCTAAAACCGGTCAAAATTTTGGATACTTTCTCTTCGCTCTTGCGTTAGATCTGTGGTGCATTGCGCCTATAATTTTGCATCATTTGCATTTTTTTCTTGGGTGTATTGCTCAACTCACACATACTAAATCTGACACGGAAAAATGGGATTAAATTCTTGTTAGGATTTGTGTCAAGGCATGCAGAGTGTCGTTAGATTCTCGGGGTTTAGTTTGATTCCCGGGGGTTTTTTGCTTACACTGCTGCTCCGTTATTTTTTGTGCGGCCGAATTCGGGGGATCTTACACGGGTACGGCTTTCAGAGGGGGAAAACTGCACATGGCGACGAAAGCAAATAAGTCCAAGACAGTAGTTAGTAATCAAAACAAGTCCAATGCTTCTGAACCAGGAAAAACATTAGAAGCAAAATTAGCCCGCTTGATGGGCGTACAAGAAGAGGAAGCTGAAAAAATTTGCGCCAATTTAAAAGCGCATGGTCTCAATAAATCTCAAGTGGTTGCTTTGGTGGAAGCGATTCGCCGAGATGAAAACGAGATTATTTTTGGTGAAAAAGTGATCAAAGGCGAGTTGCAGACCAATCAAGAAGATTTGATGGATGAAGCTGATCTCGCTTCGAGCGATATCGAACAAGGCATGAAAATGCGGATGGCGAATCGTGAGAACTTTAAAGTAAAGCGTTTGCATAAAGCCTTAGATAAAATCCGCGACGGTTCCTATGGTGAGTGCGAAGGTTGTGGTGCCGACATAGGATTTGCCAGACTTTCGGCGCGAACCATTGCGGAACTTTGTATTGCGTGCAAAGAAGAAGAAGAAAGAAAAGAAAACCTATCGGCGGTGGGACGAAAACCCAAGAGCCTCGGTCATACTTTGGGTAGTAAGCTTACCGTTAGCTAAACCGAAGGTCTTAAATGTAAGGGCGGCTACCAAATATTTTGGTGGCCGTTTTTATTTTTGTCGATGGCGTGGCGGACGCGAACATTCGCCTGTATATTTTTTTATGTCAGTAATCAGCAAAGAGAAAAGTTCCAGTTTGTACATACAGAGTTTTCTTTTTGATGCGCCTCTTTTTCTTTTTTCACCTACGATTCTTTTACTACTATTATTGATTTCTTTGCCTAGCCCTTGGATGAGTGGTGAAGTGACTTTTCTCGGGTCCCAGTTAGATCGCCCCTTGTTTTATTTGATTACCGCGTGGGCCATGGGGCATATCGTTTTAGTTTTCTATCGGGCTTTTTTGCAGCCCAACTTGTTGGCGAAACACAAATGGAAGATTCTTGTGGCTCCTCCATTGTTGTTGGCATTGTTGGCCTTTTCTCGCGACTTATTTTTACTAGCCTATGTATTCGGAATTTTTTGGCAGATGTATCACTATGCACTCCAGCACTTTGGTTTAGCTAGAATCTATTCAGCCAAGAAAAGGCATTTTGCAAAAGTGGAGAGGAAGTTTGATTTAACTTTTTGCCTTTCCGTTACTTTCTTTCCGATCTTGATTGGTACGCAAAACTTCCGCGAGGCATTTACTAAATTCGCCTACATCCAGGAAACAAGCTTTTCCTTTTCGTTACCTTACCTACAGAGAGTCATTTTTTTCATCGAAGAAAAAAAGGAAGTTTGGAGTTTTTTGTACTTTGGAATCGTCGGAATTGTTTTTCTCTATTATCTTTATCATTGGTGGCGCTATCGCTCGATTGTCTGGACGAAAATCGGACTTTTTCTACAGTTGTTTTTGGTTTTCACTATTGGTTTCATATATTTAAATCCCTTGATCGGAATAATATGTATGGATTTAGTCCACGCAATTCAGTATTACGGCCTCCTCTCCATCACTGAACAACGATCGCTATCTCGCTGGACTGGAGTTAAGAATCGAATTTCCCCCCAAGTGCTCGCCAGCGGGATCTTGATTATTAGCGGCTTGTCCTTTGGTTTGTTCAACGTGAAATTTGCTTCGATTCCCTTTGGTATACAAGGA
>CAYZLH010000212.1:0-5484 GCA_964478795.1 uncultured Bdellovibrionales bacterium
TAACCTTCATCGCCCAGGCGATCAATAAATATTGCAATCCGTGCAGAGAAGAAATGAATAGCTGAAAAGCAACGAGGTCGTTTCCGTGCACAAACCACAGATATTGGACTCCTAGCGGCAGCAACACAATCCACGGAATTCTTTGTTTTGTGCGCGACTGCCAAATCCACCAACCGATTCCGGCCATGGCCACTAATGTGCTTGCCTGAAAGACAATCGCCGTCCACGGCGGGATACCGAGCATAGGATAGGAAATATTCGAAAATAGAACTAGGCCGTTATTACTTTCAATTTTCGCTGTCTGATAGAGATACGACGAATATACGAACAGAATTACGCAGTTTATTGCCCATTTTGGAATATGCAATTTCCCGCGCCTAGCGTACAGCAAAAATATACCAATGGTTTGCCCACTAAAATGAAAGGGCGACCACAAAAATAGAATTTTAATGAGGTAGGGCGCAACTCCCTGCGGATAAAATAAAGCTGCACAACTTAAACCGAAAATGAAAAATGGTAACGCGTAGGCAGTGAAAGGATATTGAGATCGATTTTCGCTGCTTTGATACAGCCGACAGTAGGTCGCAAAAATGTGCGGCCAATTCACCAGCCATGCTGCGGCGATGGAGGCCGAAAGATGGGCCTCAGAGTAGGTAAATGCCGATTGAAAAAATCTTAGGTAGAGAAAAAGAAAAAAACTCGCACCACCGATGAAAAACCCGTCGACTAGTGGGTGAACGAAATAGATAGGATTCGTTTTACTATGCACTTGTCAATTATAGGTGACGAATCCGGAGATAGGCAAATTACAGCCGAAAATTCCAATACCTTGGCTGAACTAGCCGCGTATAAAAATCTTTTACCGGCCGCAAATAGGCCACGAGAAATGAATCCGTTTCGTAAAAATTATCGGGAATTCCTTGCGATATTTTTTCAATAGAAACAGTGGGGGCGACAT
Organism: uncultured Bdellovibrionales bacterium; assembly: GCA_964478795.1. GTDB lineage: Bacteria > Bdellovibrionota > UBA1018 > CAIPTA01 > CAIPTA01 > JAKFYM01. Next base: position 959 of record CAYZLH010000212.1, read on the forward strand.
AAGTTCCAAACAGCCGATCCCATAGGATAAAACTATCGCCAAAATTTCGTCCCGATCGGGCATCAACTGCGTGGTGTAAATGATGGGCTCTAGGCGAGGCAAAAATCCAGCGCCCGAACCAACCAAAATCCCAATCTAACCGGGAGTGCGTGAGTTTGCCCATGAAGGAGCTGACCAAAACGAACTGTAAAGACTCCAAGATGCTCCACCCAAAACACAATTGAACCGGCAAATGCACAATGGCGGTGCTAATTAACATATCAAGCGGATGCACACGGAACGAAGTGAACCAAGTAAGCTGAGTGGATGAATGGTGAAACTCATGAACTTTCCAGATCACCGGATTCGAGTGCTTAAGCCGATGACTCCAATACAACATGAAGTCCTTGATAATTAGGCCAAGAACAAATTGCACTGGAATAGAGATTTCCCACCCCATCCGCTGCAATAGCGGCTCTTTAAGGGAGATGCTCAGCACATAGGAAAATAGGCCTAAAAAGAATAAGTCACAAAATATTCGATGGAGGCCTAGGAAAAATATGACAAAGGCGAAAGCATCAAAAAAGTGAGTTCGTTTTCCTTTGGCCAGAAGTCCCAGTGAAGATTTGCTCCAACCATTGAGGGCAATTTCGAGTAGTAAAATGGAAACCAAACCCAAGGTATACGGAATGGCAAAATCGAATCGATTTACAAAATTATCCCAGGTCCATGTGTGCCAAATTCTGTGCAGCCAACTTTCTATCATGGCTATTTTCTTAGGTAATGGGATTTAGATTTCCCATCCACCTTTCCGTTTCCATCATAGGTATAAGACTCCTCAACTAATAGATTGGGAGTATCCAGAAAGACGTAAGCATGAACTACCTCCGTCACCCATGAATAGTCTTCCTGCCGGAGCTCTAGTTCGCTCTTGCTGTAAATTTTGCCATTCTGCCAAAGGTGAGTTTCAAAAAGTTTTGCATTCTCCAAATCGAAAATGAGATGGCGCTGACCATCGATTCGAAAATTTCGGGGATAGACCGTGCCCTGCCCATAGTCATACTCAGCAGCTATCTGATCGCAACCGTTTTGCGTCATCGTCAAAAGGATCGCCTGAGAATCTCGTGGATCTGGATTTTCCCACTCATAGGTGCCAGCTAAATTTGGGCAGTTGGCCCAGCTGTTTAGCGAAAGCATCAGCGAAAGAAACATCAAGTTCATTGTGGCCTCAAATTCGACTACCTATAATCTAAGGATAGCTGATTCCCTCTCAATTGGTAGAATTTGCAATTCTTATATGCTGACAATATCATCTAGACGGAAAGATGATGGATTCAAAACCCCCATTGACTGTTTGCCTGATTCGCCCGCCTATTTCGGTAAACATAAAAGCAGTGTCCCGCTTTGCCATTCCTTCTATTGGCCTAGCTTATATCGCCGCGGCTACACGGCACGCGGGCTTTTCGGTACAAGTCATTGACGCACTGGGAGAGAATCTAGAGCAATTTACTCCCATTTCTGGAAGTGCAGAGCTTATCCTCAATGGTTTGCGTTTCGATCAAGTTTTCGCCTTGGCTCGCCCAAACACCACGGTGTTTGGAGTGTCCATCATGTTTTCACGCGATTGGCTAATATCCCGGGCCTTTCTACGTGAGCTAAAAAAAGAATTTCCACACGCAAAGATCGTCGTAGGGGGCGAACATGTAACCGCCTGCGCAGATTATGTGCTAATGGATTGTCCAGAGATCGACTTCGTAGTTCGTGGTGAGGGCGAAGAAACATTTACAGATCTACTTAAAGCTTTAGCCAAAGATGAAGACCCGGCCACTATTGACGGCATCGCCTACCGAAAAAATGAAAAAGTATTTTTGAATAAACCGCGAAAACGTATTCAAAGTATTGATACGATTCCGTTGCCAGCATGGGATCTTTTTCCCATTCGCTCATTTATCGATAAAGGTCATACTCATGGATTTGATTTGGGCCGTAGCATGCCGATGTTGGCTAGTCGCGGCTGCCCCTTCCAGTGCACTTTTTGCTCAAACCCGCAGATGTGGACCACAATGTGGAACGCCCGTTGTCCAAAACTCGTCGTGGAAGAAATGAAATTATACATGCGGGAATACCAGGTCACGAATTTTGATTTTTTTGACCTAACAACAATTGTTAAAAAATCGTGGATCATTGAGTTTTGCCAACTAATCGTGAAAGAAAATTTAAACATAACTTGGCAACTTCCTTCGGGCACCAGATCCGAGGCGCTCGACGAAGAAGTTACCTCCTGGTTATATCGAGCAGGTTGTCGTTCGATTATCTACGCACCCGAGAGTGGTTCCCCCGCAGAATTGAAGCGGATAAAAAAGAAGGTCAATTTAGAAAAAATGCTGAAGTCGATGCGCTCGACATATTTGAACGGCGTGCGGATGAAAGTAAACATCGTGATGGGATTTCCCGATGCGACCCTGAAGGATGTACTTAACACCTATTGGTTTTTCGTCCGCATGGCCTCTGTGGGCGTGAATGATGTGGGATGCTTTGCTTTTTCACCCTATCCAGGGTCTGAGCTCTTCTATCGATTATGCGCCGAAAAGAAAATTCAATTGAATGACGACTATTTTGCTTCCCTTGGAAAATTTAATAACTTTTTTGATTCAAAATCTTATAGCGAAAAATTTCCCGGATATCAGGTTAGCATTATCAACGTTTTGGGAATGATTGTATTTTATTCGGCATCCTGTCTTTTTCGACCCATGAGGATTTGGGAGCTTATTGCAATTTTGCGGGGGAAAAACAAAATGAGCTCGCTGAGCACTCCGGTTACAAACCGACGCAGAAGAAGGTTAGCCGCAGCAAAACTTAAAGCTGAGCCGGTACCACCTACCGTGATTCCATCCTTTACAGACGGTGAATCTTCAGACATTGCCGATGCGCAAATTACTCAATGATTTTAGAGGAAACTCAAACCAAAAAGTTATCTCTGCCCCTTTTGCTGCTTGGGCCGCTAGTAGGAGCTCTAGCATTTTGGCTATTGCCCCACGGAGATCAGCAGATCGTTGGTTTTCTCGCTATCTGGATGATTCTGTGGTGGATCACCGAATGCGTTCCCCTTTGGATTCCAGCACTATTCCCTTTAGCATTTCCACTAGTAACGAATCTTGAATTTCTGACCACCGTACAATCTTTTTTCCATCCAGTACTCTTATTGTTTATTGGCGGCTTTTTACTCTCCAAAGCTACTGAGAATAGTGGATTACATTTGGCCATCGCCACAAGAATTGGCGCGAAAATAGAGTCGGGCTCCATTGTCTTCCTTAATTATCTTCTGCTAACGGCCTTTCTTTCCATGTGGATCTCCAATAGCGCAGCCTGTCTGCTGATGATTCCACTGGTGCAAGTAATTTCCGGCGGCGAACGAAAAGTACTGAAAGGATTCGTGCTTGGCACTGCCTATGCTGCCTCCATCGGAGGATTGGCCACGCTGATCGGCAGTCCTCCCAATGCCCTTTTTTGGGCGTATACCAAAGAGTGGGGCGGTCAAATCTCCTTCTTTCAATGGATGATTCAAACGGCACCGTTTTGCCTCGTTAGCATTTTTTTTGTTTGGCTTTATATGGGAAAAATCGCTTTTCCAGCAATTTGGAAGGCTAAATTGAAGGTAGCTGGAATCGAGACTCCCCCATTTCCGCCGGCAATGCTCGGCGTATATTTTGTGTTCCTCTTCGGCCTCGCACTTCTTTCATTCGGCATTTTGCCAATCGCCGAAAACTTTTGGATTTTTCTGGTGGGCCTTAGTCTCTTTGCCGTTCGCCACAATAAGCAAGCAGTCTTAAAAATTTCTGATTTGCCGACAATTCCCTGGAGCATCTTACTCATTTTTGCGGGAGGGATTTCCCTATCGCATGGACTCGAGAAGTCCGGCATCACAGCAATGCTGGCGCACCTACTGCACAGCTTAGACAGACTCCCCGTGCCCGTTTTATTATTTTCCATTGTAGTCATTTTCATTTTCTTCACGGAATTTGCCTCCAATACGGCCGTGGCCGCCATCGGTATTCCCCTTGCCGTTCCTTTGGCTGAATTGTTACATCTGCAGCCGCAACAATTGGCCCAAGCCATTCTTTTTGCCTCATCTTTATCTTTTATGCTTCCGGTAGCAACACCGCCAAATGCCATCGCTTACGCCCATGGTGGATTTACCGCTCGCGAGATGGCCAAAGTGGGCCTGGTAATGAATTTGGTGATTGCGCTGGGAATAACGGCTTGGGTGTATTTTTTCCCGATCGGACGCTAAAAAATGAAAATCGCCGCTCAGGCTCGCTTCGCTCGTGCAAAAATACCTTCCTGGTATTTTTGTGAACTGTCTGCACGTTCCGTGGACAGTGAAAACCTCGCCTTACCAGACAAATTTAAAAGGCCCATCGCGGTGGCGATGAGCCTTTTAAATGGTCGGGGTAGACAGATTTACTCGGGCCCTCTTGGCCCTCGCCACAGGGGCTCGCTTCGCTCGTGCAAAAATACCTTCCTGGTATTTTTGTGAACTGTCTGCA
>CAYZLH010000213.1:0-5475 GCA_964478795.1 uncultured Bdellovibrionales bacterium
TCGGGTCCGAAGCCTAATCCGGGGCTAATCACTAGGTTGCGTACAGGGAAGTAATTGAAGGCTAACAACACTTCTTGACCAAGCACCTTATCGTTGAGCTTACTCCATTTTCCATTGGTCGAATGGCGGATGTAGCCGGTGCTGTATTCTACTTTCGCCGCATACTTAGCAGCAATTCGGTATGCCACAAGCGCCTTGCCTCTGGCGGCGTAGTCTTCTCTCACGGCGGGCGGCGCCTCTGCGATTTTATAAGTAAGATCGATGGGTAGACCCATAGTCCAGTCGCCGTCACGTAATTTCCAACTATTGTTGAAGCCTAAGGAAATTTCCCCATTACCGGCATCATAGGTCTTACCAACATTGCTCTTGTTATTTTCGGTCATGGGGATCGCATATTTCACCCTAGCGGAAAGTGAATAAGGTCCTCGCACCACTATTTTCGACCGGCTTAGCGAAATCGAAGGATCGCGCCATTCAAAATCTTTACGATTTGGCTTCTTTGGGTCTGCTGGACGAAAATATTGTCGACCTTCGCCGCTAAGTCCGGCTTCCCAATTTTTTCCTAAGTCTGCTGATAGGTTCAAATAATTTCGCCAGTTCATATTCGTGCCCTTGCCATCAGCATTGGCATCGAGATGCTCGAGGGTGGGTCCAGTTAGGAGCGCGGCGTAGGATAAATCAAGGGTCTGTTCCATCTTGCTCCATGAAAAGTACGAGCTAGTAGAATCTTCAGCAAAGCTTAAAGTTGAAAGCAGCAGCGCGATTAGAAAAAACATGGGTCCTCCCGGTGACAAATTGGTCATCGGGGTTTTAGCAGTCGGCACGCTACGTCAATTTTTAGGAAACGGTTAGATTCCTCTAATCTTTAATAAAGAGCACTGGCGTGCTACCAGAGCTCGTTAGGCGCAATTTGCCAGGTGCGCTACTTGTGGAAGGAGCGGCGATACCATTGGGGAATATTATGCGCTGCGGACTCCCAGAGCAGTCCTCGCTCTCGGGAAAGATATCAATGGCCGTGGCGAATGGAGCGTCATCTAAGCCATCGCCGGTGGGAAAACGAATGGCTTCCGCCGATACGGATTTGGCATCTCCATCAGTGGCTGGGCCATCAATGCAAGCGGAAGAAATAGCGGTATCATAGTAAGAAAGATTTCCTGCCGGATCCGTTCGATATTCCAGCATGTGAATCTGAAACTTTCCAATTCCAGAGGCTTGATGATAGCTGTGGGAAATTTGGCGTACATCAGATGGGTAGTTGTAATCTGGAACAAAGAAAATATCTTCGACAGTAGAGCCAGAAGCAAATCCGGCGATGGCCATTGCATTGGGATAACCGGGAATTGCTTCGCTTCCTTTAGGCACATAAATTCCCTTGATGTCTCCCAAGTTTCCGCTGAGCACGTTTAGCTCGGAGATCGGAGCAGATCCCGGAGTAAAATAAAAGAGTTGATGGATTCCGTCGGTAGTTAAGTCAAATGGGAAAAAGAGCTTTCCGTAACCAAGAGTAAAGCTCGGAGTTTCACGAGCGGCACTATGAGCTTGGGATTTCAAAGTGGCTGCGGCTCCATCGCCCAAAGAAAATTCATAGATTCCCCAATCCGATGCGGCACTGGAATGAGCACCTTTGTAAAAAACGCGATCGTCGGTGGTGATTTGAATGGGGCCGTCACCGCCCCCACCTCCGCCGACTTCATACGGCATTGTCGCCGCCGATACATGGGATCGATCTACTTGCGAATCGGCCGAACCCAGGGTGGCCGAATAGATCTTATACGTACTCGGCACGGCGGCATCGGAAAAATAGGCGACCTTGGTCTCGTCGTCGCTAAATTTCAGGTTGTATAGGTTCGTATTGACGGTGGAGATTGTATGAATTCGAGTTAGGTTAAATGGAGATGCCACAGATAAGTCGGCAGAATAAATGCTGTATTGACTGTTAAATCCCGCGCGATCTGCCGTAAACACTAAGTCTGGCGAATCTTTTGCTACCTGAATTTTTCCGATAACACCGCCTGTTCCGGCAGCTTCGCTGATGAGTTGTGAGCTGTCATCATCGTTTGTATTGGCAACGTAGAGTTCAGTAATGTTGTCGGTGGTATAGTCGCCGCTCCAAACCACCTTGGCACTATCATAAGAGAAAGAAAAATCCATGACCTCAAAGTTTGCCTGAGGAGCCGTGCCACTTAATTTCACGCCTGATCCAGCAGCTCCGCTAACTGAAGCGCTGTACATAGCCTTTATTGTTGCCGAAGTGGTGGTAGCTACCCAGGCTACCGAGTTTCCATCGGGAGAAATATCCATGAGCCAATAGCCAGAGTTATCTTTCACTCCAGTTCCTGTGCTAACTGCTGGATTGAGTTTTGTTCTCGTGCCGGAATCGAGATGCACGGAGTACACTTCATAGATTCCCGTCGTGTCCATATCTCCTACGAAAACGACATGAGTTCCGGTAGAGTTCACGCGAAAGGCTTTAATCCCAAATGCGGCTCCGGGAGAGGCGAGCGCCCCACTGATTTTCGTAGGATTACCGTAGCCCACGTCGGAAATATAAAGCTCACGGGAGGTGGAATCTTTGTTGGCGGAGAAAATAACCTTTCCCTCGCCAGGTACATTTTGCATCCCATCCACAGAAAAACCGCCCTGTGTGCTGGTGCCGCTTTCCTTCACTGTACCGATACCATCAAAATCCACGGAAAAAACTTCCTTGCGGTTGGCTACGTGGGGATCCGCTTGATAGACCATTCTTACAGCGGTGGTGTCGGGATAGCCTTCTCCGCTGGCGCCCACACCCGATGTGGTTCGTCCTTTTACGAAGCGCACGCTTTCACGGGTTTGATCACAAAGCTGAGCACCGGTAAATGCGCTAATGTCCACGTGGGCGTTACAAAATTTGAATTCAAAAAAATTGAAACTGGATCCTGTTCGATAGGTAGGGGAGGGGGCATAATAATCATCATCACAGTTGGCATTTGTGAGATCGATCGTCACAGTAACTGGCGCGCCAGTTAAAGCCACTGGTCCACCGGGAGAAATATGATAGCCACATTTAGGGCTTCCGGTGAGACCAGCGGAGGGCCAGCCCACTGCCAAAAACTCATAAGTACCATTGGGCAACGTGAGTACGCTAAAATCGTTTTCATCATCTAGCTTGATTGATGCCTTGAAAAAGTCTTGCTCTCGTTCCGCGTAAACTAAAATTCCGCCTGGTAAAGTCGCCGCCAGTAATCCAGCGTTTTGGGTAGTAAAGGAAACCTGTGTGATGGATGAATCGGAACGAGAGAACTTTTCTAAAAACTTCGAGCACCCACTAAATAAGGGTAAAATAATTAGAAATGTCCATGTGAGTCTCATGGATTGCCTTCCTGGAAAAACTGACGCACACTTCCTATTGCGCATACACAATAGTATAAGCTGAAAGTTTGATTCAGTGTATAGAGAATGCAGGGAAAATATGGCCAAAAAAACGCCAAAGGATAAGCCGTACAAGGAACCTAAATCAAAATCAAAAGGCCTTTTATCTAAACGCCCTAGTTGGAAATATCGCTACGCTACTTTTACTTTGCCAACTTTTCGTAGCCCGCTAAGTTCCGATCGAGATATTCACTTTAAAGATGAAATCGACCATGCCTTTTTTTTACGCTGCTGCGAGCTATACCGAGTTTTGGACTTGGTGGACCGTAACACGGAAAAGTTAATTGACGTGTATTCGAAATACCGAAATCGTCAACAGTTCACGGATATTCTGACTTTTCGTTATTTCGATTCCGAAGAGGCCATGGTGGCGCAATTTGACCCCCGCTTGGCGGCCAGCCTATTCTTTCTATTTAATTTACTCTATGAAATGAAGATTCGGCTCACCTACACCGACGAATTACCGCTGACAGTGAAAAAAGATATTGATGATTCAATGATTACCTTGAAAGAATCGTGGAATTCTCTGACAGATGGAATTCAAGAAAAGTATTCGTGGGAATTTAAAAAATTCGCCCTTCCCGATGCCTGGCAAGTTTAAGTTTTAGGCCGCGAGAATTTTAGCTGCTTCTTTTTCTAGGTATTCTACTAGCTGGTTCCATTGTTTGCAGCCGCTCTTAACCGTCAATCCGTACATTTGTGCGACGTCATCGCTCCATACTACTTCGGCGATCACTTCCGCTTGTTTCATGACGCCTCCAGATATCGTTAGGGGGAAAGTGCCCGAGCGAGAAATTGGATCTTCGGTTTGAATTTTAATTCCCTCGCGCGAAACGTCTAGCACCTGCAACTGCACTTTCTTCCCATTTTCTCGGCAGAGATAGCCCTCACAGTTCATCGGAAATCTTCGATGCTTGGGCTCCTTTTTAAAGGGAAGCGAGAGCTTACGGTCGGGTAGAACGGCGGCAAAGTCGCCATGGTCGTAAATATTTTTCAGCATTCTGAGTTCAAGGTCCGACAATGTCTCGAACAGCTTCGTTTTTTTGTTAAACAAATAATTCAAGGTATCGGCATCCATGCTTTGATGAGCAACGAGGAAGAATTTTTTCTCAGGGAAAAAGTATTCGACCTGATGCTCGTGAATTTTTTTGCGAAAGTCTTCGCTCTCCCGGGCGTTTCGAAAAAATAGTATTTTGCCATTACCCGTAGGAAAAGGTTGGTAGCCTAATTCTTTTTCGTAGATGGTTTTCCAAGCTTTATCCGGTGTCACAACACAGGCATCGTAGTGGCAGTAAGTGGCGCCAAAGCAATTGACGAAGTGATGAAGTGCATAAACTAATTCAATTTGCTGTGGATTTTTGAGTCCGGGTGAGGAGATCTCGGCCAATCGTCCGCCTAAGCTGGATTGAAAAGCCGTCAGATCGACCTTCTGCTGACAGGGAAGTCGGAAGGGACTTTCACCGAAAATGCTGATGGCGCCGACGACCTCTTCACCGTCCAATGCGATCACTGTATTCGTGGACGGGAGCGCGTGGTATTTTGTAAGCCAAATTTCGTCTTTGGAGTCCTCGCGGTAAGTGGACTTTAGAAGGCGCAGGGCCTGTTCGTGTTGATTCTTGGTTTGGGCAAGTTGTAGAAAAATGCGCAAAGTTACCTCCTAGAGGGTAACCTTAATTATAGCGGATTGAAATGATCGAGTAAAGGGCTTTCTTAAGAAAAATTAACTATTTTATATAGTAATTTCAAGTAGTTAAAGGCATCCTGTGGTGGTGGGAACCTCTTCCTGGGAGCGGCAATTGGGGCTGTTTCTAGGGCAGGTGAGGCGAATATGGTAGTGGTCGGTGTGTCCGGCCACTACGCGTATCCGGCGCATCGTTTCGGCTTCCATTTGCAGTTCACCAACGGCACGAACAAAATTACACATTTCTTTTTTCACCACTTCACCCACAAAGAGGCGCTGCACTCTTCCGGTTCCAATCAAAATTTTTGCGTAATCCCAGTTGCGGCGAAGGTCAAAATTTGCGGTCAGCTTGCCACTGCGGACAAAACTTTCGCGGAACCCGT
>CAYZLH010000214.1:0-5465 GCA_964478795.1 uncultured Bdellovibrionales bacterium
GACCGCCGAAGCGTCGCAGAGTTTAATTTTTAAGAGGAAGATATGGCACGTTATACTGGACCAGTTTGCAGAATTTGCCGCCGCGAGAACCAAAAGTTGTTCTTGAAGGGCGACCGTTGTTTGACCGAAAAATGCGCCTTCGAAAGAAGAGGATATCCGCCCGGTCAACATGGCCACGGACGAATCAAGTTTTCCGAATACGCTCTCCAGCTCCGCGAAAAGCAGAAGTTGAAGCGTCTTTACGGTCTTGTAGAAAAGCAATTCCGCGCTTACTTTGAGCGTGCGGAAAGAATGAAGGGTGTTACTGGTAGTAACTTGCTTTCTCTTCTTGAGCGCCGTTTAGATAACGTTGCTTATCGAATTGGATTGGGCGGAAGCCGTACCCAATCGCGTCTCGTTGTTCGCCACGGTCACGTAACTGTAAATGGCAAACGAGTGAATATTCCTTCTTTCTTGGTTAGCAAGGGCGACGTAGTTGCTCTCACCGAGAAGAGTCAGAAGATCACGACGATTTTGGCTTCTTTGGAGTCTGCGAAAAACAAAGAAGCTCCGCAATGGTTGGATGTAGACAGATCTGCCTTTAAAGCGACTGTAAAAGATATCCCAACGAGAGACGACGTAACCATTCCAGTGGAAGAAAGAATGGTTGTGGAGCTTTACTCGAAGTAATTTTTTTAACGGATTTTATTTGTTGTTTAAGGGGGCTTTTTGATGATTCCGAATATGCAGAAAAACTGGCGTGACTTGATTAAACCGCGCGCATTGGAAGTAGATGCTGGGTCTTCTACAGCCATTTACGCGAAGTTTGTGGCTCGTCCGCTAGAGCGAGGTTTCGGTACCACTCTTGGTAACTCGTTGAGAAGAGTACTTCTTAGCTCGTTACAAGGCACCGCTGTGGCCGCCGTGAGAATTCACGGGGTTCAGCACGAGTTTTCGACGATTGCTGATATCGCTGAAGATGTGACTGAGATCATTTTGAACATAAAAGAAATCCGCTTGAAGGCGTTGACCTCTGCCAATCAGTTCACCATTTCGGTGGAAAAAGATGGCGAAGGAATCGTTAAGGCTTCCGATATCAACACTGGTGGCTTGGTCGAGGTGTTAAACCCCAACCATAAAATCTGCTCCCTTGGCAGCGAAGGAAAATTTAAAGCTGAATTCTTGATCAAAACGGGACGTGGATTCGTTCCAGCGGAAAATAACAAAAACGAAGATCTTCCCATTGGCTGGATTGCCATCGATTCCATTTTTTCTCCTGTGAGAAAGGTGAATTACACTGTAACCCAAGCTCGTGTTGGTCAGCGCACCGACTACGATCGTTTACAGCTCGAAGTATGGACCGACGGTTCTGTGAAGCCTGAAGATGCTGTTGCTTTGAGTTCGAAAATTATTCGTGACCAAATGACCGTGTTTTTGAATTTCCAAGAGGAAGAAGAGCCTTTACCGGAAGAGCAAACCGCGAAACAAGAAAGCTTTAATCCCAACTTGTACAGAACTGTGGATGAGCTTGAACTTTCTGTTCGCTCGGCAAACTGCTTGCAGAATGCAAACATTAAATACATTTACGAACTCGTGCAAAAGACTGAAGCAGAAATGCTTCGCACCAAGAACTTTGGTCGTAAATCTTTGAACGAGATCAAGGAAATCTTGGCCAGCATGGGCTTGCATTTGGGTATGAAGTTGGATGGTTTCGTGCCTCCAGCCATTACCAATACCGGTGCTCCTGCTGCTCCTAGAGCAGAAATTTTGGATGATGAAGACCTCGGAGATGATGACGATTTCGAGGGAGACGAAGAGTAATTTTTGCGATCCGCTTTAGTTGAGCGGATTCGCCTTTGGAGTGAGTATGTATCACGGTGCAGGTTATAGAAAATTAGGAAAAAAGACTCAGCATAGACTGGCTATGTTTGCGAATGCATCCAATAGCTTGATCGAGCACGGTCGTATTGAAACTACTTTGCCAAAAGCAAAAGAGTTGAAGCGCGTGGTTGAGCGATTAATTACGAAGGGCAAACACGGTGGATTGCACAATCGCCGAAATGTGTTTTCGTTTTTGCGAAGTGAAGCCGCTGTGGCTAAGCTTTTCAATGAAATCGCACCACGATTTAAAGATCGTAACGGTGGCTATTTGCGAGTGTTGAAGAAAGGCGAAACCCGCCTTGGCGACGCCGCATCCATGGCTGTGTTGGAGTTCGTTGACTACGTACTTCCTTCTTCCAAATCGAAAGAAGAAAAGAAGAAAGACAAAGCTGCTGCGAAAGCAAAAGCAAAAGAAGAGAAAAAAGCTGCTGCTGCGAATCGTCCAGCAAAAGCTCCCAAAGCTGGAAAAGCTGCGGGAAGAAAAACTGGCAAAGCTGGCGCTGCCTCTTCGATGCGTGGCTCGGGAAGCCGTGGAACCTGATCTCACGGTGAAATTCTTGAATCAGAATTCAAATCGAAAAATGCGGAAAGTAACTTTGGTTACTTCCGCATTTTTGCTTTTGCCAATTTTATCATCCTGCAAGTTGTTTGACGAAACGACTTCGCAGAAGCCTACAGCTAAAGTCGCCGATGCTCAGAAAGATATGTCTGCCGATCCCGCGAACTCGATGATGACCAAGGGCGAAGTTTTTGCTTTTCATCGTTGGTTAGTGAAAGAGATGCAGGAGCAAATCTTGGCCCGTCCGGCGAGCAATGATCAGGACATCAACGGCTGGGCGAATGTGCTTTCGCAACGTGGAAGCATCGAAGGTGTTTATCACGGGTTCGTGCTTTCTACGGAATATGGCGCCAAAGAAAAGGGCAAGCCTGCTTTGAAGGCCGTGCGATTTTTTGCCCAAGAAATGGCCGCCTTGGATTTTCCCAACGCAAAAGAGGGCGACGCTGAACTTGTAAAAGCAGGCGAAAAATACGCGACCGAAAATTTAGCCACCCCATTGTTTACGATGAAACGAATGCTGGGTGATCGAATTCTAAAAGAATCCATTGCGCGCAAGGCCGATAAAGAACGTTTAGCGAATTGGTATTCTGGGTTTGTCGGTAGATGGGCCAAAGCGGGTGTCGCCTTTGGTCATAAACAGAGAGACTCTGGTACAGAGGCCTATCACTATCGTTGGGCTCTCGATAACAACTTAGGAATGATCCAGTGGGAGCTCTTGAATCGCATGCATCGGATCATGAACGATTACGGGGGCATTGCTCTACCACCACCCGCAGCACCGACCACGCCCTCAGCCACTAGTCCGGCTGGTAAGTAATCGCAGTATTTGGATCGAAGAAGTTCGCTGGAAACTGTATTCCTGCGTCAGAAAATCTTTGAATGAACGAGGGAACCATACCAGTGCCTAATAGGTAATCTGGATCGTTGGGATTTTTCTTTTTCTCTCGACTAAAAAGAATCTGGGAAGTGATGGTGTTCTGCTCCATGCCAACAACTTCGACGATTTCACTGACCACTCTCTGCCCTCCCTTTACTCTCTTCAGTTGCACAATCACGTCTATAGCGCTGGAAATCTGCTTTCTTAGGGCGGGAAGGGGGATATCTATACCCGAGGTTAAAATCAAACTTTCCAGCCTTGTAAGGCAATCTCGCGAGCTATTGGCGTGCACCGTGGTCATCGAACCTTCGTGGCCGGTGTTCATCGCCTGCAGCATCTCAAAGGTCTCGTCGCGTCGACATTCGCCCACCACGATTCTATCTGGGCGCATTCGCAAGGCATTAATCAGGCAATCCCGAGTTGTAACCGGAGGTTTGCCGGGCCGATAGCTCGATTCCAATCGCACCCAATTCGATTGTTGCAATTGCAATTCGGCTACGTCTTCAATGGTAATTACTCGTTCACTTTCCGGAACAACTGCCGAGAGGGCGTTCAAAAATGTGGTTTTACCGCTACCTGTGCCGCCACTTACCACAAGGTTGATTCTAGCGATGACACACGCGTGTAGGAAAAATGCGGCTTTATCGGTGATGGTGCCAATGGGAATATAATCTTGGAGCGTAAAGGGCTGCTTGCGAAACTTTCGGATGGTTAGAGCCGCCCCTTTGGGCGTGATCGGGGGGAGGGTAGCATTGACCCGCGATCCATCAGGTAAATAGGCATCCATAAAGGGCCGATCTTCATCAATGGTGCGCCCAGCGGATTTGGCGATATTTTTAATGAGTTCCTGGAGTACGCCTTCGGACGAAAATTTCATGGGCGCGGGCTGAAGTTTTCCTTCCCGCTCGATAAACACTTTATCAAATTGGTTCACCATGATTTCGGAAATCGAGGCGTCTTGTAGCAGTGGCTGTATTGGCCCAAAATTCAAGCTTACATTTTCCATAGAATCATCGTAACAAGGCGTCATGCCAACGGGAAGTAACAATTCTGATCTACTGCAGAACTTCGATTTTTTCGTTCCCGAAGAACTGGTGGCCCAACACCCGTTACCGGAAAGAGACCAAAGCCGGATGATGGTGGTGGATCGAAAGACCGGATCCATCCAACATCGCAAATTCCGGGACTTCCGTGAGTACCTGGAGCCTAAGGATCTAGTGGTTTTTAATAAAACCAAAGTATTCAAATCACGCTTGATCGGGGAACGCATCGGCACCGGCGGAAAAGTTGAGCTTTTCTTGTTGAAACAGACATCACCGAATCAATTTCACTGCTTGTTGAAATCAACAGCAGCGAAAAAATTGGGATTGAAGATAAATTTGGCGAATCAGCTGCAGGCCGAAGTGGTTGCCGAAACGGAAAATCCCATGGTGTATGTCGTGGATTTCTCCACCGCCGATCAATTGTTTCAAAAAGTCGAGGCCCTAGGAAAAATTCCGCTTCCTCCTTACATGCATCGGGAGCCCGAGGAGTACGATTTGCATCGCTATCAAACTGTTTATGCCGAAGAGGTTGGCTCCGTTGCCGCCCCCACAGCGGGATTACACTTTACCCCTAATTATTTGCAGGAAATGAAACAGCAAGGCTTACGACTCCGTGATGTAGTATTGCATGTGAGAATTGGCACTTTTTTGCCCATCAAAGTTGAAAATATTTCTGAGCACCGAATGCATGAAGAAGAATTTTATTTGAGCCCCGAATTGAAAAGCGAAATTTTGACGACGAAATCCTCTGGCGGCCGAGTCGTGGCGGTGGGAACTACTTCCGTGCGCACTTTAGAAAGCGCGGCCCGCGGATATGAAAAGAAAACCAACCTTTTTCTCAAACCTGGCGAAACCTTTCACTATGTTGATGTAATGTTCACAAACTTTCATCAGCCAAAATCGAGCTTGATTGTAATGTTGGCCGCCTTTGTGGGCAACGATCAACTATGGCGTGAAGCTTACCAGAAAGCCGTAGAGGAAAAATATCGCTTTTTCTCCTATGGAGATTGCATGTTAATTTTATGAAACCAGTATACTTCGAACTTGAAAAAGAAAGTGGCTCGGCCCGCGTAGGAAAACTTCATACCCAACACGGCACGATTCAGACGCCCATGTTTATGCCTGT
>CAYZLH010000215.1:0-5463 GCA_964478795.1 uncultured Bdellovibrionales bacterium
CAAGGCGGAATTTGCGTTTTGTTCCTTTCGAAATGTGAACTTAAATGGGGCCAACCTGGAAAAAACGTATTTACAGGGCACTTTGTTCTTAGAAACGAACCTTCAAGCCGCTTCTTTCTATCGATCCTTCGCCTATGGCACAAACTTTCGCGGCTCAAATCTTTCTGAAGCTAATTTGAGCAGAGCAAATTTTGAAATGGCCAACTTCGCGGGCGCAAAACTAATTAAGTCTAAGATTAATAATACGGTGCTAATTCGGGCTAGTATCACAAAATCAGATGCCTCGGGGGCCGATTTCTCCCGGGCCAATCTAGAAGACACCTACGTCATGAACTCCAACTTAAAAAGCACCAACCTTGCAGATGCTATTTTAGAAAAATCATTTTTTGTCGATGTCGACTTAACTGACTCTAATGTAGATCCCAAACAGTTTGAAAAGGCCCAAACCAAAAATTTGCGCCTCAACCACAAGGAATAAGCGATGTTTCTTTTGGGAATTCTATCAATATTGCAAATTACGATTCTACCAGGACTCCTCTTTCTTTCGGTCGTCCCATTCCGGAAAACAATTTTCCAGGGCATCGTCTACACCTATATCTCTAGCTTTTTTTTCAACTATCTACTGGCCTGTATTCTCACCTATTTTCAGCTTTTCCTTCCGATTACCCTCTATATTGTTGTGGCTTTTGAACTTCTATTAATCATCTATTTAAATAGAAGAAACACCGCCACTTCCGAAGTTTATTCCGTAAAAATAGGTCAGTCTTCCAGCGGACCACTATCGAAAATTGCTTGGATTGCAGGCCTTATCTGCGGAGTACTAAGTACAGTGATTTTCTTGGGCTACGCTTTAAAAAATTTTGGAACAATTTTTACTTATGCTGATGAGATAGGCTCTTATAACTTTTGGGCCTTTCAGTGGACTCAAAATCGAATGCCAAGTGCCTTCGATACGATGGGATATCCCGTCGCCGTATCCGCAAATTGGGCAATCGGATACTTAATATTAGGTGATGCCACAATTCAGTTTTTTAATAAAATTGCTACGTCCTTTTTTCCAGTAATGGCTGCACTTTCTTTCTGGAGTCTAGCCATTAAAAACAGAAGTCTGGCCCCCCTATTGGCGAGCCTTCTATTTTTTATTCTTTTGAAAGCTTATACGCCGCTCTTTATCGGATCCGGTCCATTAGATGTAGTGATTGCCTGTATTGCGGTTTGCGTTTTGGTAGCCGCCCTAGAGTTTTCCGAAGACCCAGAAAATTTAAGCAAGTTAATAACACTTCAGGTACTGGCAGCTTCGGCTGCTAGCTTTAAACAGTCGGGCCTAATTCTGGCTGCAGCGACAACAATTTTTGTAATATTGACTCTTTGGAAAAAACTGCCGAGCCAATCACCCAAGCGAGTGAACTATTCCATAATTACAATTTTTTTATTTTTAACCCTCACACTGTCCTGGTATTTGCGAATTCAGTATATGATCTTTCAAGGGTTAGCCACCTCCGAATCTGCTTATTTAATTCGGGGTATCCATGGCGGTTCTACTTATTTTGAACGGTTCCACAAAGCAATTCAGATGTTGATCCTTGGAAACCCCATCTTTTCCTTTGTTACCATAAAACTGACAATTGCCTGTTCGTTTATCTTTTTTTCCATTTTTGGCTGCGCGAACAAACTAGTTAGAAATCTCAGTATTCTAATCGGCATTCCTTACTTTATTTTGTGGGCATTCCTATTTAGCTATGAGCCAAGAACTTTAGCGCCAGTATTTCCAATATTTGCACTCGCGGCAGCCTACGGAATGTTCAAAATGATTCAGTTCGTTTCCCCTGGGATTGAATTTTTCTCAGCTCAATTAGTGCCCGAAAAACGAAATCGCGCCTATATAGCTATGACAATATTCGGATTGGCTCTCCCGATTGGTGCTGGAGCTCAGTTTGCGTATTTTTCTAATGAACTTTTGTCGCGAAAGCAGCTGGAGCTACAAAAACAAGTAATCGACCCAGAACTTAATGAAAAGCTATATTCCTATAACGATGGAGACCCATTTTCGGGAAAGATTGCCTCCATATACGGAACTTTAAAATTCCTACCAAATTTGTCACACCTCTATTTCCATCTGCGAGCACCCGCAACTTTAGAGCTATTAAAGTATCTAGAGGAAAGGGAGGACATTCACTACCTACTTATTTCGATAGATCCCGAAATCATTACTTATAGCTTTCCGTTAACGGATGCTGAAGCCCTTGCGCACATCGAGAAACGAGTAAAAGAAAATTCTTACTCGATCAAATTCCGGCACAAGCATTTGGCTCTTATCAAGATTCGCTGATCCAGCTCTTCGTGTGGAAACCTGAGATAAGCTTCGCAAGGGCCAACCCCAATTTGGCTTCTTTCGGCAAGATAAAGATACTTGCTTGATGCAATTTCTTTTCCTCAATCCTTTGCGCACCTAGATCGAACACAAACACACACGATTTCCCAAGTAAGTCTGCATCAGGCTTCGTTTCGCGATACTGGAATGAATCAAATTTAGAAAAGTCCGTTTTGTAGTATAGCGAAGCCAGTCGAATCACGAACTCTTCAAACTTTCTTTCTACAACTTCAGGAGGATTTTTCCTTGCCATCATCCCAGCTTCCCGAATTTTATATACTTCGGAAACGGGATTCACAGTAGTAAGAAGTCGTTCAAGGTCCCGACGATTTCGGCCATCCATTTCACATCCGGCCAAGTAGTTATCAACGGAAAACCTGCGCAAATGAAATATTTTTCTTAACTTACGATACACTCGCCAAAAGAACGCCCGACTTTCCATTCTTTCCCAGTAGTTTTGGGTGGAAAAGTTGAATTGTAGTTCATTGTGAAGGTACAAGTACCATTGCAGCGAACGAAAAATTAACTCAAAAGAAGGACGCTGATAACTTTCTGAATTCATGCGATCAATAGTGGAAAAATAATCCTCAGTGGTTTTCGGACATTCCGCTAAACAGGGTATCGGATACATTCCGAGTTTAGTTACCGTAGAGATTAGCGGCACCCCCAAAACAGTGCCCTCCACTCCTGCTGTCGACTGAGCTGCAATTTGGAAGTCCACTAGCTCAAATATATCATATAGTGAATTTCCATCGCTTGGATGATCAATAATTACGTTTTCCGGCAAGCTCTCGAAGAGTTTTTCATATTCTTTCACTCGACTGCTGACAGCTTTTTCTCGTTTATTCGGGAACTCTCTTGGATGAATTCGGATTAGCAACAAACAATCAGGGTGATTTCGATAATGCTGAATTGTTTCACGCACCCAAATGAACGGATCAGAGAAAACTCTTGTGGCATTTTTTACGTAGCCAAACTTCATTACCGCAAAATCTGCTGCGTAGGTTTCATCGCCAGAACTCATGGTGAGAAGCGCAACTTTCCGAAATGACTTTCCGCGATACAGCTTGTCTTTCAGCTTTGCAAAATTCTTGGGATCCCTAGCACTCGAATAGGTAAAAACGGATTTTGCATTGTAGCAGGTCGACACATGATCCAACGGAAGAGAAATTTGGTTAAAGTCGAACCCTAGTTTTTCTCGATTGTCTAAAAAATATCGTATGGAATTTATATTGTAGCCAACTATGGTGTCATGACTGAAGTAGATCGAATCAACCATATGTTTGAGATTGAGTCCAGCCTGCATAAACATTGAGGGAATGCCAAACTTTTTGGCCACCTCCACCATCGTAGAATTGATGGAGTAGGCAGAATTGTAGATCAACACTTTGTCAATTTTTACTTCACGGAAGAATTTTTCAAAACTGAAAATCGCCTTCAGAACATTCCTAAAATAGAGCTTGAAATACTGAAACTGAACGTCAGTAATCAAGTCCATATTGCTCAGCTTGTGGGCAAGAATAAACTCGTATGAAGCTAACTGGCCAACTGAATATCCGCGAAACTCTATGTCATAGATATTGTTCTTGGTGAGCTCGGCAATTTTTTTCTCTATTTCTTCGTCGTGTTCCCGAGAATAGTAATCTTCAATTTTATGAAACCGACCGACAGCTTCGGCAACCTGGTTACGATTCTGTTTGCACACCCGGCAAACGTTTAACTTTACTTCATTCGGCGTCGATTCAGTAAGCCCATAAGCCGAGTGGGAAATGCAAAAGTCATGTAATGTGCCATCACAGCCCATAAAAAAGACTTCGTGCTTAAAATCTTCTAAAATCTTGGCAATAAAACTCTCAGGAAATGAGTGCTTTTCTATCGCCTGAAACGGGCTAAAAAAAAGAAATTTCATGTCTTATCAGTTTCGAACGTCGAACTCTTTGCCATCGATCACATAATTCATTTCGGGAATAAAAAAGTTGTATCCACTTTGAACTTCCCTATTTAATGCCCCTCCCATCCGCGCGGGCTTTTCTTCGTGATCCTGAAAAAACTCAATAAGAATATTACCTTTTATCTGTTCCGAATTTGGAACACACCGAAAATTATGCCCAGCCTTCGGAGTCCGATAGCCATAAAATGAGATCTTCTTCACGCCCATTTCATGGATGCATAGAAAATTGGTGAACTCATAAATATTGTGAATAACTTGGTGAACACGAACGCCACTATCTAGATAGTAAAAATAAGAAATATCCTTATCGACCACAGTGGATCCGCTCAAGCGAAAGATCAAGGATATGTTTAAATATCGCTTAGAATACTTTCGCAACTCCAGCAAAGTTTCCTTCCAGTTCGGCAGGTGAGGAAATAATGCTTGCATCGAAACAATATCATATCGTTCTGTGCTATTCTCCATTCCTTCCGGGAAAAAACCGTGGATAAAGTTAAAACTTGGATAATTTTTCTTTCCTAATTCGATGCAACTAACATCGGGATCAATAATCGTCGGTTTAATTTTAGCTACTTCTTCAGAAATAGCATAGGCAAAATCTCCTCCGCCACCACCAACATCTAAAAAAGAATACCCATCCTTAACAAACTCGGGTTTCACAAAATAAACCGTTGAACCGTGATAGTCAGCAAGCTTTGGCTTTTTGTCGGCAAAAATTTGCGAGTTCAGTTTGTTCTTTTGATAAGCATCGATCGCATTCTTATTCATAAAATTTTCCTTAATTTAAAATATCATTAACAAATGGGTTCGCTGGGTAATCCACGTCAAATTTTCTGCTTAACCCTTTTTCTAAAGTTTCAATTGTCACAGGAGTTTTTGATGGATAAATTTCGATGCAAATAATATTTCGATAGCCAGTTTCTGGAACGGTTCCTTTGTGAATCAAATTATTATCAAAAATTAAAACTGTGCCCGCATCTCCTTCGAGTACATTGAGATTCTTCTCGACGAAATCTGCACCAACCAACGACTGTGACTTTGTTCGCAATTCAGCAGAACAGGAAAGAAAACCCTTTTGAATCAGTTCAGATGTGGCCTGATAATTAAAGGTACGGAAAGCACCGTTTTCTTTTTTCGTATC
>CAYZLH010000216.1:0-5456 GCA_964478795.1 uncultured Bdellovibrionales bacterium
AGACTAGTAACCGCACGAGCCACTTCTAGTTTTAATTCATCGGAGGCGCCTGCGGAGGTTTGCTTAGATGCATAACCCGAGGCGGATTCTAAGGCTTTAATCAAAGCCATTGTCTCATTCGCAAATGCGTCTTTTCGAAAATATTTGATCGGCTCGTTGTATTCGGTCACGTCTCGCATGGTTTTTTCAAAATTTCGCCACTCTTGGCTTTTCAAACCAACAATTTTAGCCACGTAATGTTTCAAGTATTGTTGATCTATTAGATTGCGAACGTGCTCTAGAAATACTGGGGATACTTCCACAACTTTTTCTTCAGGGTCTTCATGCAAGAGAGTTTTTGCCAATGCTGTTTCAAAGGTACTTTTTCCAAAATGTTTTTTGAGGCGCTCGAGTCGCATGGAAAAAAGGCGAAAACGGAGGCCTTCTTCAGAGCTAAATACAATTCTAGCCGGGCAACTCTCTTCTGTGGTCGTGATTTCCGTAGCTACGGCCGGTGGAGAAAAGGTGAATTGTAGTAGCAGCAACAGTGAATACAGCATGGGACAGTCAATGCAAGGGTAAGACCATAAATCGGGCCTTTGGCTACGGAAATAAAGGAGAATGAACGGAAATTATAAGACTTTTTCGTCAATGAATCGGCGACTGTCTAACGTTTTGACAGAATTTAGGAGGGAACTCCATGCGGATCGTTTCATCTACGATCAACGTCATGCCCAAACTCCTTGATTTTTTGGGCATGAATTGAAAAAGAAAATTTAAGGTTTATTCAAAAGATTGCATTGCTGAATACAAGCTTGAAGCTCTTTCGAAGCTGGAGTGTAGGTGGACGCACACTTTTGGATGCATTGAAATACGATCTCTTCTGTCCCTGATGGTGTTCCAGGAACGGTGGCAGAAGAAAGAGTAGAGAGAGTGGCTAAAACGATGGCGGCGGAGATCATAGATATCCTTTCTTGAATAGGGTCATTGGAATTGTCGGTCCAATGAAGTTGGGTCTGGTTACCGAAAATTGGTCCAATTCGAAAGTAAAATTTTGCTCTGCGTGATATTTATCGGGAGTTTCCCCATCGAGTCCCTCTGTGAGCACCCTGATGTATAAATTCTGTAAAATTCCGCGAGACGAGGCGGGCGACGACGCGACCGTGAGGCCTACACTTCGAGGTCAGGAGACCGAGAAGACGCTTGCACTCAAGTGCAGCGGCGAAGCAGGAAGCGGAGCCGAGAAGTACGCCGGAACGGCAAGGAGAAGCACAACGAAGTGTTCGCGGGAATTCAGTGGACTCGGCTAAGCGCTCGTTCTCGCTTCACGCGCGAACTCCGCTTAGCCATGGGTCCACTCCTTTCGCTCCCCTCCCGCTCGCTCAGCGTGCCTTAGCACGCCGGAGTGTCCCCTTCGAGTCCCTCTGTTCGCAACACTTCGAGTTGACCCACACCTCATTCATCAAACAAGAATCTCGCAACAGACACTCACCACAGGTCACCAAATAAAAAAATGCGAAAACTGTAAGCGACCAAGACGGGTAGCGCCGGGCCCAGGATGGGCCCACCAGTTTTCGCATTTTTTTATTTGGTGCTCACAGAGGGACTCGAACCCCCACACCTCTCGGCACTAGCTTCTAAGGCTAGCGTGTCTACCAATTCCACCATGTGAGCAAACAGAAATTTTTACAATCGCGCCATCGATTCATCCGTATACCGGCAAGAGGCAGCGTGATCGTGTTCCTTTTCTTCTAAGCCAGGAACGATCGCCTTGCAATCCTCTTTCATAATTGGGCAGCGCGGATGAAAAGAACAGCCGGAGGGCACGTTGATTGGGCTCGGTACGTCTCCCTGCAAAAGAATTCGTTGTCGCTTGCCTTTGGGATCGGGCATCGGAATCGCCGAAAATAGCGCCCGAGTATAAGGGTGCATCGGTTTGCGATAGATATCTTCGCCCTTGGCCATTTCGGCCACTTTGCCCAAGTACATCACCGCCACGCGGTTCGAAATATGCTCAACCACCTTCAAGTCGTGGGCGATAAACAAATAGGTGAGCTTCAGCTCCTTTTGCAGGTCTTGCAAAAGGTTAATGATCTGCGCCTGAATGGAAACGTCCAAGGCCGATACTGGCTCATCGCAAACGATAAACTCGGGTTCCACGGCGAGGGCTCGGGCAATGCAAATCCGCTGGCGTTGTCCGCCCGAAAACTCATGGGGGTAACGGTTCACTGCTTCCGCGCGCAAGCCGCACAGATCCAAAAGTTTCATCACACGCTTCAATACGTCGGGGCCTTTGGCCAAGCCGTGAATTTTGATGGGTTCTGAAATAATGGATCCCACCGTCATGCGGGGATTCAAAGAAGCAAAAGGATCCTGAAAGATGATCTGCATTTTGCGGCGAATGCGGCGAAGTTCGGCCGCATCCATATTCAGCACGCTTTTGCCGTCGAAATACACCTCACCGCTAGTGGGCTCAATCAAACGTAGGATGCAGCGACCGAGCGTAGACTTTCCGCAGCCCGACTCTCCTACCAAACCGAGAGTTTCCCCACGTTTGATCGAAAGGCTAACGCCCTGAATGGCTTGTACTGCTGCCACCTCACGGCTCAAAATTCCGCCGCGAATGGGAAAACGTTTTACCAAATTATTTACTACGACCAATCCGTCATTTGGAGAGTACGACATAATCTACGCTCTCCCTTCTAGGTAAGGTGCGAAACAAGCGGCACGGTGTCCGTTGCCAACTTCCTTCAACACGGGCTCAGAAACTGTGCATTGGGAGACGCCCGCCTCCTGGCGACGCTTACAGCGCTCTTGAAAACGACAACCGGTGGGCAAATGCAGTAAGTTGGGCACTAGGCCCGGAATCGTCTCGAGGCGACCGCTCTTCTTTTCACCCGTATGGGAAGGAATCGAGTTGAGCAAGCCCTTCGTGTAAGGATGGGAAGGGCGATAGAAAATATCTTCGGCTGTGCCCTCTTCCACAACCTTACCGGCGTACATTACCACCACATAATCACAGGTCTCGGCCACTACGCCTAAATCATGGGTAATCAACACCACGGCCATTTCAAGTTTTTCGCGCAAACTCTTGATGAGCTCGAGGATTTGGGCCTGAATGGTCACATCGAGCGCTGTGGTGGGTTCGTCAGCAATCAAGACCGATGGATTGCAGGAAAGCGCCATGGCGATCATCACCCGCTGGCGCATCCCACCGGAAAGCTGGTGCGGATATTCATTTACTCTGCGCTCGGGCGCTGGAATTCCCACTAAGCGCAACATCTCAATGGCCTTTTCCTTCGCCTGAGCTTTTGAGAGCTTCTGGTGCAAGATCACGGCTTCCATGATCTGGTTACCGATGGTGAACACGGGGTTCAAGCTGGTCATGGGCTCTTGGAAAATCATGGAAATTTGATTGCCACGAATCTTGCGCATTTCGTTCGGTGAGAGACCCACCAAATTTTTGCCTTTAAAGAGAATTTCGCCGCCCACAATTTTGCCGGGTGGGTTCGGAATCAAACCCATGATAGAAAGCGAAGTTACGGATTTTCCGCAACCAGATTCGCCCACAATGCCCACAGTTTGACCTGGCTTTACGGAAAATGAAACATCATCGACAGCGATGAGTTCGCCGCCATCCACTCGGAAGGAAGTGCGTAGATTTTTGACTTCTAATACCGGTTCCATATTCCTCACTTCAGTTTGGGATCGAGAGCATCTCTCAGCGCATCCCCTAAAATATTGAGGGCCAACACCACAAAAAGCATCGCCACCGTTGCGGCGCCTAGCTGCCACCAAACTCCACGGGCCAGCTCCAGTTTCGCTTCATCGATCATTGTGCCCCAAGATGGAATGCCTTGCACTCCCAATCCCAAATAACTCAAGATCACTTCCACTTTAACGGCGCCGATGAACAAAAAGGAAAAGTTGATAATAATCAAGTGTGATACGTTGGGCAGGATATGAATAAAAATTCGGCGCGAATTGCTCGCACCCAAGCTCACCGCGGCCTGCACATATTCGCGCTCTTTGTGTTTCAAGAACTCACCGCGAATGAGTCGGCACACGCCTACCCAGCTGGTGAGACCTAAGGCCAAATTCATCGACCAAAGGCCTTTACCAAACACAAAGGCCATCGACAGAATCAACAGAAGCGAAGGAATGTTGGAAACCGTGGTATAAAACCAGGTGATAAAATCATCAACCCAGCCCCCAAAATATCCGGCCAAAGCGCCCAGTACCACGCCGATGGGAATCGCTATGAGCGAAGAAATAAAGCCCACCGTCATGGAAACGTAGGCACCATAGAGAGTTTTGAGTAAAACGGAGCGCCCAAAAATGTCGGTACCGAACCACAATGTCCAGTGCTCAAAGCTAGGCGCTTGGTATTCTTTCCCTACGGTTTGCCCCCAGCTGGAGGCCACTAAACCTAATTTTACCAAAATCGCCAATAAAGCGTAGGCCACCACTACCCAGAGACAGACCATGGCAAATTTGTCTTTATTCAGTCGGCGCCAGGCATCTTGCCATAGAGATCTCCCCTTAGGGGCCTTGGCCACGATTTCTTCTACATCTGCTGCAGCGTTAAATGTGGTCATTTGAGGGTGATCCTTGGATCAGCAAACGAATAGCAAATATCCGTTAATAAATTGAACAAAAGATAAAGCATCGAGAGCATCATTACCTCGGCCTTAATCACGGGGAAATCGGAAGTATTAAAAGCATCGATGAGGAGAGATCCCATGCCTGGAATGCCAAAAAAACTTTCCAACAAAAGCGCGCCCGTAATCAAAAACGGAATTTGAATTACCAAGCTCGTTATGATCGGGATCATGGCATTTTTCAGCACGTGCTTGAACATCACCACTCGTTCGGACAATCCCTTCGAGCGCGCGGTACGAATATAATCCTGGCTAATTTCATCCAGCATCACCGTACGATAAAAACGTAGCTCGCCACCGACAGTAAGAAACACCCAAATAATTACAGGCAATGCCAAATAGGAAACTATCTCCGGCCCCCAACTAAAGCCGGAAATGGGGAACAATCCCAATTTGTAAGCGAGAAAATACTGGCCAAACAAGATGTAGGCCAGTGACGGTAACGAAATCAAAAAAACGGCTACAACGACAATCGAGCGGTCAATCCATGTGCCGCGCCAAAAGGCTACGAACAAGGCCAACGAGATCGAGAGCATATTGGAAATCAAAAAGCCAGGAGCAGCTAGTGCCAAAGATACCGGAGCCGCATCGGCCACCATCGTGAAAATTTCTCGTTTGGTGGCATAGGAACGCCCATAATCAAAGGTAACAATCTGCTTTAAGAAATCCACAAACTGTAAGTAGAGCGGCTGATCTAGGCCCAACTCTGCCCGCAACTCCGCGATCGCTTGCGGGGTGGCGTGTTTGCCCACCATGATCAGCACGGGATCACCACCCACGACGTTAAAAAGCAGGAAGGTAATGAGCGCGATCCCG
>CAYZLH010000217.1:0-254 GCA_964478795.1 uncultured Bdellovibrionales bacterium
CACCTCTAGCTCCCAGGCCTGGAGAATTTTGCTAGGGACGCCCGGCAAAATAAATTCGGCGATGAGCGCGTTGGGATGAAAGGCACCGCCGTCCTGGTGGGAGTCTTGCGGAACTGTGATCCAGGCCTCCGTGGCGGAGTAGGTCGCATCCACGATGGGAATACTGCCTAACCATTTT
Organism: uncultured Bdellovibrionales bacterium; assembly: GCA_964478795.1. Classification (GTDB taxonomy): domain Bacteria; phylum Bdellovibrionota; class UBA1018; order CAIPTA01; family CAIPTA01; genus JAKFYM01. The sequence continues at coordinate 179 of CAYZLH010000217.1, forward strand.
TTAAGTTTTGGAATTTGTAGGCCACCGGTAGACGATTTCCAGCAGGTCAGAAATTGCAGGCTCGGCCAGATTTTCC
>CAYZLH010000217.1:264-5435 GCA_964478795.1 uncultured Bdellovibrionales bacterium
GAAAGTCGACATCAGCATCGTAAGAAGATTCTAAGTGGGTTAGACGATCCGTTGAGGGATTTGGTGCTGGGAGATTGTTTTCTGGTGGCAAATTGTTTTTTAGGTGATGGAGGTACAATTCTCGATTCTTCTCAAGATTCTGGGCAAATAGTTCAATGGCGGAAGGTGTAATCGCAATGAGTGCCGACAAATCTGTGGCTAAGGCATAGAGTGGTCCCCAACGTAAAAACGTCTCGCGATCGCGAAACACTTCAATGGGGAACGCATATTTTTTGGCTAAGATTGGCGAAATATTGCGATAGTTGTAGCCACTGATAAATCCACGTTCAATTCCTGCGGGGGATTTTTCGCTCGGGATAGTCGCCGCAAAGTACAAGACAGGCTGTGATAAAAAATTAGAAAAACGTTCGCACAGTCGATGTAAGAAAGGTGGAGTAGTGGATTGAAAGCTCTTTTTATAGGTGGCGGTGATGGGATAGATTTTCGCCTTTCCGGTAGTGCCGCCACTTTCCGACCAGAAGATAATCTCTTCTCCTGTTAGTCGAGATGTTTTCTCGGCATAGTTTGCTTCTAGGGTTTCACGATAGTCTTCATAGTCAGTGATGGGGAAGTCGGCCAAATTCGGGTGTAATTTTCCGCGCCAAAATTCGCCCTGAGAAATTAGGGCTAGTACCTCCTGCCAATGTTGCTCTTTAGCTGCTACCGGGTCTTGGCAAGCGCGAACAAATTTTTTGTAGGGGAAATAAGTTAGAAGCCAAATCAGCTTTGTGGTGAGGCGCATAGAGGTGATACAATTTTTCCAGAAAGTGCAGTTGGAGGGAAGAGGGATGTCGAAAAACGAAAGAGTTTCTTCTGGTCTTCCCTGGTTCGGGTACCTCTTTGTGGATCTTTTTGGCCTGATCCTCTCCCTTGGTCCGGGGGCAATTTCGTGGGCTTGTGGCTTCCTCTACTTGAAAACGATATTCGCTTTACCGGATGTGACATTTTTTTTATTCGCGCTTCTTTTTCCTCTAGTTTTGATTGGGGGATTTTTAGTACCGCTGGCGATATTTCGAATCTGTTTGCCTAGGTTAAAACGCGGCGTCTATCCCATGGGAGTGAACAAGGGGGCAATTACTTGGTTTTGCCACTTGGGTTTATCAAGAGCAGCGGAGATCGCTGGCCTTAGGCCATTACTTAACGCCTTCTATCTGACCAAGTACCTGCACTGGCGAGCCCTAGGAATGCAGATCGATTACGGAGTGAACACCTCCATCGGCGTGAGCTTCGTGGATCTGTCGATGATTAAGATTGGCAAGGGTAGCACCATTTCCGAGGGCGTGCATATTGCTTGTCACACATTTGTGGGCGATCGTTTGTTTCTTTCGCCGGTGGAAATTGGGGAAAACGTATTTGTGGGGATGAACTGTATCCTTGGACCCAAGACGAAAATAGGAAACGGCGCGTGGATTGGAATGAGCAATCTCATCTCCGATTCCATCGCACCGTCTGCAAAGTTACAAAACTTTGAATGGGAGCACGGAAAACCTAAATCCTAGTAGGCAGGCTTGGATTTTTTCTGATTCCCGTCCGTGTCGTGTCGTTCGGCATGAATCTTTTGCGACACCTTTTTTTCTAGATCGGCCAGCATTTTTGCTTCGGCTGGAGAAAGCTTGCCATTTTGGCGTCCGATCTCGCGCAATTTTTGAATTTGCTGCATGTCTTGTTTGACTTCGTTGGCTTCCGCTTGAGTGAGAGAGCCATCCAGCACGCCTTTGCCTAAGCGCTCTTCTAAATTATCCCACTTTTTCTGTTCTTGATTTGCACGAAATTTGCCGTTGTCATTGTGCTTCAATCTGTGAATTTGTTTGCTCGACTTATCGAGCTTATTTTGCATTTTAGCTTTTTCTTCATCAGTGAGCGTGCCGTCGCCCATGGCCTTTTCCTGATATTTATCAATTTTCTGCTGGGACTTCTGTAGCTTTTTGACTTCACCTTTAGTGAGTTGATTGTTCACGATTCCATTGCCGATTCGCTCGGCTTGGTTGTTTTGGCGTTTGGTGCCATCGCCGGGTTGGGCGAACGCTGGAATTGTGACGAGGGACAAGATCAAGAAAGTAGAGAAAATAGGGAAGTTCATAAAATACTCCTTATGTAGTCTTTATCGGCCACAAAAGGAAAATTCTCTATCGTCAGAATTGTCTTGTAAATAATTGAAATTATTTAGAGATATTGAATGCTAGGTAAGATTTCGTGAACTTTTGGATATGGGGTTTTTTCCCGAGCGAGAGGTCACGAAAACGGTAGGGAGGGCGAAGAACTGACCAATAGGCCGCTGCTCCTCTGGCTTCCGTAGGTCCAGAGATTGCCTGATCGCGAAGGATTAGGCGTTCCATTCGTGCAAAGGCACAACGAATATTAGCTTCGCCGTTTTTCAAGGCAGCCTCGGATTTGGCACTCGGACAGTGGTCGGCGTTCATCATCAATAATCCAACGCTGAGCCCCCCAGTGTGCTCCTTATAGGTCGCACTAGGGTTGTGTCCGCTTTCGAAATACGCCATGGCACTCAAGATTCGTAACCAACAGGTTTCTTTATTCTCATCGGAGGCCTGGGCATAGGAGGGGCAGAATTCGTCGATGTCGCGAGCCTGTTCTAATTTTTCTTTGCGAGTGCGATATTCCTCTAAAACTACTTTCGACCAGTTGGCGCCGATTGATTTATTGTCCCAGGCCGCTCGTCGGAGGGATCCATCTTTGCCCAAAAGAGAATTTGCGGCCTTTTCCGCGCGGGCCAAAGATTCGGTGATATCATAGGTATCACCACCGGCAGTGGATTCGCGGTCGAGTTCATGGTCGCGGCCGCATGCGGTCAGGAGAAGGAGAGCTGAGAGAATCCAAATTGCCTTCATAAGATAGCCTCCTATTAGTTGACTATCGCGATATGGTATACCACGGCAAGAGCCATGGTGGAAGGGAATTAAACCTTTTAACTGTTTGAAATAACTTGTTTTTTTAAGCCAATTTCGAGCAGGATGGCAGCCCCAAGGAGCAGGACCAAGGCCAGGGCACTACGCTCCAGCCAAGCCTCCGGGTCGCGCCAAACCCACAGCAAGGCCGGCACAAAGCTCATGGGTAGATCGGTAAATAGCATCCATAACGAGTTCGAGCGGCCGATGCGCTCAGGGCGATTCCACCCTAGGGCCCCCACCGACTGAGCCACATAGGTGCCATACCAAGTGCCGAACAGCACCATGGCCGGCCACCACGCCCAGGATTCCCGTAGTAGGGAAAACTCTAATAAGGCGTAGCCCACGAAGATCGACCACAGCCACAAGCGGTGGGGCCTCACGCTTCCCCACACAAAACAAAGGCCTAACAGGAAAAAACTAAAGCCAGCTACCCAGGGGGTAAACGAAAAGTGATGATTTGCCCACCAAGCTAAATTCGGTTCCCAGCCCACCCCAAGCGCTTTGGCTAAGGTGAGCCCCAATACAAAGTATAAGAATCCGCCCTGTACTTCCGCGGTGTCACTGGCGGTAAATCCCTTCGGTTTGGCCCGCAGGAAAGATGCGAAGAAAAATCCGCAACAGAGAGCGACAGCCACCCACATTCCTTCCACTACAAAATTCGGAACTATCAAATAACCGATAGTTGGCCCCAAAATCATTCCCGCGCCGCCCGTGCCGAGCAATATTGAAACTGACTTTTGAAATTCTGTCGAAGATCCCGATAGCAGACGTAAATAAGCAAAGGTGCTCACCGTGCCTTGGGCCAGTGCCATGCCCTCTAAAACTCGTCCGAGCCAAGCGTAGTGGGGAAAAGCGACAAGGCTAATGAGAGCGGCGATTTGTAAAATTAAGGCAAAACTTAGCGCGTGGGAGTGGCCAATTCGATCGGAGATCCAACCACTGGGCAAAAACCAGAGGAGTTTTGCCAACAGAAAGGCGGAAAATGCCACGCCCGCCGTGCTTTCGCCCAAATGCGGAATGATCGGCAGGAGAAAACCGTAAATACAATTAAAAAAGAAAGATAAAGCGTAAAGAAAGAAAAACAATTTAGTCTTTCACCGGATTGCGCAAATTTTCTTGCGTGAAAATATTCGCGGGAATGTTTTCATCAAAAAAAACCTCATTATATTTCAAGGTAGTTTTTGAATTTTCCTTCTTCAAATTGCGCATAATTAATGTTGTGGGAATTGTACGCCGACCGAAGGTCTTAACATCACGACCTTCCATGGATTTTAAGAGATCGCCTTTTTCCGAATAAAACTCTTGTTTCAGGGGAACACCGTCACCTTCACGAACCCAAGCGATGACCTTGCCCCAGACGATGGGAGCATTGGGTTTAGGAATGCATTCAATTTTTACCGACTTGTGGCCGTCGTAGGGCTCGCGGCTGAGAATTTTATGGGTGTAGTCTCTGGTCAACGAGCTAGTTTTTACCAAATCATCGTTGGTAAAATCCGATCCCATCCAGCTTTGCAGCATCAAGCTTGGCGGAATTTTAATTACGCGTTCGATATTGGGTAAATACTGCCAAAGATTCATATCAATTCGCAAATTGCCTGTGTCGCGATCTTTGGCGGGACTCAAAATTTTCACAAAGGCTTTTTCTTTCCCAATAGACCAGTTTTTAAGCACTAGGGTTCGAACTTGCCCATTATTTTCCACCGTCATCGTCATTTTTCCCCGAAAGGATTTTCCGCGAATGTGATTTTCAGACTTTTCAATCAACGAATACGCTTCTTTTTCTGAGCCGGCCGTGGCTTTTCCTGCTTGGGCTGCTTTGGCTGCCGGAACTTTGGTGGCGGTCTTTGGGGTTTGGGCGAGGCTGAGCGTCGCAAGTAAAAAAAATAAAATGTTCATACGGATCGCATGGCCTCCACAGGTTTCAAATTCGATGCGCGCCACGCCGGATAGAATCCCGCAAAGGCTACAAAAAACATCATGATAAAGACGGATTTCAGAAACGGAACAAACTGAAAGACGGGATAGATCGTCAGATCTAAACGAAATTGATCGAGCGAAGAATGATCGCCCAAAAATGGACGCAAATCAAAACCCGTTTTTTGGTGATACAATACTGCAGCGATCCCCATCACGATCCCCGCAAGTGAAGCAAAAAAACCTAGACTCAAGCACTCGAGCACCACAAGCATTCTCACTTGCCAAGGAGTCGTCCCCAAGGAAATC
>CAYZLH010000218.1:0-5424 GCA_964478795.1 uncultured Bdellovibrionales bacterium
GTTAGCTTTGAAGTTCGCTTTGGCCACCCCATTTACCACAGGGATATTGGTTTGGAAGGTTACCAAGGCGTCGAATAGCTTACGCTTGAATTCAGAAGCCGAAGAACCGTCACCACCTTCATCGCCGCCTTTACGTGATTCTCCGTGGCTAGGCATATCCGCTTGATCACCGGTTACGGTTTCAATGCGCTCGAGCGGAGTGATCGTGGCCACGGAGTGACCGCGCATCTGCATCAACGCCTCAAGAATCGCGTAGGATTTGTTTTCCTTGAGTTCAAGAATTTTTTCTTCGAGCGCCACAAGGGTCACGGTGGAACCACTGAGGTTGCCGTTGGTCGCTTGCACAGCCACTTCCACATTCACGGTTTCCCCGGGTTGGTATTTTTGTTTATCGGTCTTCACGGCCACGGCGGCGCGGAAGCGATCCCAATTTACTTTCACGTTGGCATAACCCAAGCGATAGGTGGGGCGGCCAAGATCCAGTTCACCCACATTGGCGCCAGTGCCTTGCGCTCTTCCTGTTACGGCGTAAACCGATACGAAAGTATTTGGAGCAAACTGTGCTTTTACCGGCACCGATACTTGGCCAGTTTGGCAAGCCATGCGATCCACAAAAGCTTCCATTACGTTGGCGCGCTCAAGGGTCACAAGAGCACTACAAGCTTTAAAGGGAGCGGAGAAGCTCACTACAGCACGTTCGCCATCGTTATAGGTTTCTTTGTTGAGAGCCAAAGGAAGTTGTTTGTTATTCTCATCGTCGCCGAAGGAATAATAATCATTGGGTCCATACACTCGGCCATTGCCATCCACTTTAAACAAGTGGTGCGCCACCAAGCCAGTGGACTTCGACTTCACTTCGAATCCGTAGCTGCCTTCTTTCAAGGTGCCCACGGCGCAGCTCACAGCTTTCTTTTCCACGGCACATTTTGCTTCCCAACGTACCGGCTTAAATTCACGCTCCAGGGTGTTTTTGATCAACCCGCCGAAGAGCTCTTCGCCGATAACTTTGGTTTCAATGCGAGTAATCGAGAATGTGAGGTCGTTGAGGCCAGAAAGATTCTTCTGATCTACGCCCACCAAGGCTGCCTGCAGGCGGGCCTTGCTACGCTCACCACTCAAGAGGTTGGTGCCGAGGTACGAGTTAGCATTGTAGAGAATCTTCGCTTGCGAAAGCGTTTGAAACTCACCCATTTGATCTTGGTAACGTACGCGCACCACTAGGCGTTGCGGACGCTCCAGAGTTTGCATCACTTCTTCCACTGAGCGGCCATCGGCAATTTTTTCCTTGGCCAAGTCTTGGAGGAGGGAGCCGTCGGCGCCAGTTTTTAAACCTTCGATCAAAGCCGGACGCTGAGAATTTGGCAAACCAGTCTTCTCCTGCGAACGATCCTTGCCTAGGTTTTCCAAGGAGCCCGAGCCAAAAATGAAATTGGGGAAATCTTTCGCGTCCACGTTGGTGGGAGCAAAGAAGTAGGAAATACTGGTATCAAGATTCTTCGCGCCCACGCCGTTCGCGTAACGAATGGAGGCGTTCACCGGAATCGAGTTGGGTTTTACTAATTCCTGGTTCGGGAAGGCAATCAATCCCGACATCAACGGAATCTTGAATTCCGCCACTTCCACTTGACCCACGCCCCAATGGATCACCTGATCTTGGGCGTTGAAGAGTTGAATGCGATAAGTTCCGAGTTTCGCACTGGCATCGGCCGGCACCTTCCAGGTCAATTGCGCTTTGCCATTGGACCAACCCAAGGGGAAGTCGAAGAAAAGTTCGTTGTCTTCATCGTTCACGATTCGGGCTTTGGTGGCCAATTGACCAGCAGCAACCTCGGAGAAACCTTCTCCGGTGGGAACCTTAGCCAAAATCTCCACTGGCACTGATTGACCGGGCTTCACTAAGTTCACACCAATGATGGCATGGTAAGCTGCACGATTTTCCGAGATGTTAGTGTAAAAATATTCCATTCCTGGAGAATTCCACACATAAGCGCCAGTGCTTTCCCACGAAGAATGCAAGAAGGTGAGATCATCACCGCTCCGCGCGCCCACGTAGAAATGCTCAGGCGAGAGATATTCGGAATAGATTCCCTCTGGAGGATTACAGCTTTCGGCATAGGCACGATTCGCGAAGGAAACTAAACCCTGGGCGTTGGTTTGCAAGCGTTCTTGTAAATCACCATTACAGTTATAGATTTCCAAATCTGCATTGGGCACTGGCTCGCCGGTGGAGAGCTTGGTAACCCACGCCAAAGTGGAATCGGTGCCTTTTTTCAAGTGAATGGAAAGATCCGTCACCTGTGCTAGCACTGCTTTCGGATTGTAATAGAGATCTTCGCTCGGATCCGATAGCGACTCTTCCAAGGAAGGACTGGAAACCTCGATGGCATACAATCCGCTCTTACGCTGATTGCCAAAGGGGAACTGTAACACAGTGGGACGGTTCTTTTGCCCGGTGAGGGTTTGTTCCACTACGGAGTTTGGAATCGACAATTCCTGCATGGGGCTCACATAGTTGGGATCCGTGCGAAATTCGTCACGGGTGGAGAACCCGCGAATCATTTGAATCATTTGGGGGAAAGAATCCACCGCCATCCACTGCTCAGGAGAGTTTCCGGATTTGCGGATCACGATTTTTTGATTTTGGTTCACTACGCCTACGGGCAAGTAGAGGTTGTCCATCTTCTTTTCGAAGAAAGAAATTTTGCTTGGGGTGCGGATGAATTCATCCATGGCGCCAATCTTTACGGAGAACTCCGCTAAGGCATTGGCGAGCAAGCGACCTTCTACGTCGGCAAGATTGGCTGGCAACACAACTTTCGCGGTGGTTTGCGGCTCGATATTTACGTTGAACACCACTTGATTGAGCACGGTATCGTTATATTTGGCTAAGAAAGGGAAATAGTTCGCCAACATCATCAACACTTGGTCCCAGAAACCGATTTGTTTATCGGCGGGAATTTCGGCGAAGGAACGTACGGGTTTTTGGTCATCCGATTTATAAGGAATGTATTCGATATAAGCTTCGCGAATGTCGGCCCATTTTACCCAGCCATTCAAATCAATCACAATGGGCGCCTTGGGCATACAATTGTCGCCTTTGGCACTTGGATTGGTGCACACCACATTAGCCTGGAAGCTCGAGCGAACAGAAAACTTTTCTACGTGTTTCACATCCGAACGGACATCGGAATTTTCCGCGCTCTTTTGCTTTTCTACGGTGAGTTGCACATCGGCGCCGGGGATCAAATTTTGGTTTACGGTGGCCAAGATCCAATTTTTGGATTGCAGGGACTTTTTGTTCCAATACTCACCGTCGTTAAAGTGGGCCAAGATTTTTTCTTGTTGCTCAGCGGGAATTGGGGCTAACGCCAACTTTTCTCCGGGAGCGTTATTGCTGAGGTAACTTAGATAACCGCTTTGCTCTTGGAAAAAGGCTTCGCGATCCACGGGTCCGTTGAAATTGATCAGGACGACAGGATTACTTTCGCGCAGGGTATTATTGAAACCACGAGCCACTTGCACAGAGGTCACATTCGGACCTTTCACCGCCACCGAATATTGAATACTGCCTTGAGCCCAAACTTTTCCGCTGGAAGATTTTAACGCTTCGATCTGACGAACTTCGCACTTCGCACCACCGGCCATGCGCACATCATCGTCTTCATTTTCCACTTTGAAATCGTAAGTCCAAAGTGTGTTGTTGTCGGCCCAGCCCGAGAATCCGGCAATGGCCGGCTTACAACTAACGGCAAAATATTCTTTCGTTTCTTTCTGCATTTCCTCAGGAAAGCGAATTTGCAATTGCGAAGGAGTTTCGGTGATGAAACCTTGGGGATTAGGGATTGCTCCTTGAAAATTTACTTCGGCCATCGCTAAGTTGCTCAACAAGAGCGCAGAGAGAATTAGGGGTAATTTCATAGGTACCTCGAGAAAGTAGTTGTGCGTTGGAGGAAGGGATTAAACCATTTGCGGGTGACGCACAATCAATAGTTAGGGAAAAATACCGCAAAGTGCGGCAAAAATTTGTCAATCGCATATCTTTTCCGAAAAACTCTAGGTATAGATAGGCCAAATTAACCCCTGAGCCCGCACCCCATGCAACGATTTTGGCCCGCAAAAAAGCTCTTACTGCCGATTATTGGCCTGATATTATTGGCTTTTGTATCTGCCGTTGCGGTCAGCTGGCCGCCTTCTTTCCAAGATCTCCAGCGGCAGGCCTTGGGCACCGACCGCCTTCTCCTCGATCGGCACGGACAAACTCTCCATCATCTGCGCACGGATTTTCAGAAACGCCGCTGGGCCTGGCAGCCGATTGCTTCTTTCCCGCCGCCGCTGTTGCAAACCCTGGTGCAAGTGGAAGATCAACGCTTCTATTCTCATTTCGGAATTGATTTTCGGGCCCTGGTTCGCGCCAGCTGGGCCATGATTCGCGGACAACGAATTCAGGGAGCCAGTACCATCTCCATGCAGGTCGCAGATTTGATTCAGCCTGAAGTTCTGACGGGAAAGGCGCGCATTCAGAAGGGCTCGCTTCTCCGTAAAATTCCGCAAATGATCGCGGCCTTGTCGCTAGAGGCTCGGTGGACTAAAGCGCAAATCCTCGAAACCTATTTGAATTTGATTCATTTAAAGGGAGAGATTCAGGGAGTGTCGGCACTTTCCTTCGCTTTTTTTCAAAAAGATCCCGGAGCGCTGGATTTAGCCGAATCGTATTTGCTGACGATGATGGTCTCCACTCCCAATGCGTCACCGACAGCACTCGCGCAGCGGGCCTGCCCCTACTGGCAAAAGGCAGTTTCTTCTGACTGTTCGCCCTTACAACAAACGGCTGAACGGATCCGCGAAACAAAACCGACGCTCACGGCAAACGAGGGGGCGGCGCCGCACTTAGCTCAGCTGCTCACGCAAAAGTTCCCCCAGGAAAACATCATTCCCACCAGTATTGATCTCAACTTGCAAAAAGCTGTGCTGGAAATTTTGACGAGAAATCTCGAACGACTGAAAGAGAAAAATGTGAATGATACGGCGGCCATTGTGATCGATAATGCCACGGGCGAAGTGTTGGCCTATGTGGGCGCCCTGCCGCAATCGAAATCACCCCATGTGAATGGCATCCAGGCCCAACGGCAGGCGGGCTCGGCCTTGAAACCCTTTTATTATGGCAAAGGGATCGATATGAAACGCCTCACGGCGGCCTCCATTCTGATGGATGAACCCACCGCAATTTCCTGGGGCGAAGATGTGTATCGCCCAACGAATTATGACAAATTTTTCTACGGCCCGGTTTCCGTAAGAGAAGCTTTGGCCTCTTCGCTGAACGTTCCCGCCGTGAAAACGGTGGCCTCCATTGGTCTCCACCAAACGTATCGCTTATTGCAAGAGCTGCACCTCTCCCATCTCAAAGAACCAGATTTTTATGGAGTG
>CAYZLH010000219.1:0-5369 GCA_964478795.1 uncultured Bdellovibrionales bacterium
CCTTTACGGCTATGAGTAATGTTTTGGGCTTGATTACCCCAGTGGAAGAAATCTCCCAGTTAGCCAAAAAATATGGCGCCGTGGTGGTGGTGGATGCTGCCCAAGCCATGGGACATTTCCCAGTATCCTTAGCCAAGTGGAAAGACGTCGACTTCGTCGCCTTTTCTGCCCATAAAATTTATGGCCCAACGGGCATCGGTGTGCTGTGGGGAAAACGAAAACTTTTGGAATCCATGCCGCCCTACCAATTCGGCGGCGATATGATTTTACAAGTAGGGGATAGCGAAACCTCTTGGAATGAATTGCCCTGGAAGTTTGAGGCGGGCACTCCCAATTATGGCGATAGCATCGCTTTTGGCGCGGCACTGGATTATCTCGGCGCGCTAGGTATGAGTAAGATTCATTCCTATGAAACGGAATTGGTGCAATACGCGCGCGCGCAGTTGGAAGCGATTCCTGGAGTGAGAGTGTTGGCCCCCAAAGATCCTACCATTCATGGTGGCGCTTTGAGTTTTTTATCCGGCACGGTACACCCCCACGATTTGGCCACTTTTTTAGACACGGAAGGAATTGCCATTCGCGCCGGTCACCATTGCGCTCAACCCTTGATGCGTAAACTTGAAGTGATTGCCACAAATCGTGCAAGTTTTTCCTTTTACAACACAAAGGCCGAAGCTTCCGCGCTGGCCGGTGCCGTAAGAAAAGCCATGGAGTACTTTGGATGAATAAAAACACTCCGGCCCTCGATGCTCTCTATCGTGAAGTGATTTTGGATCACCATCGTCATCCGCGTAATTTTGGCGCCCTTGAAGAAGCCGATGCCAAGGTGGAGGGCTACAACCCACTCTGTGGCGATCGCGTGGAATTGGCCGTCAAGCTAACGGACCACAAAGTGATTGACTGTAAATTTAAGGGCGAAGGCTGTTCGATTTGTATGGCTTCAGCGTCGATGATGACGGAAGAGGTGCTAGGCAAGCCGGTGCAAGAAGTGGAAGAGATCATCGAGGGCTTCCGGGCGCTACTCAAAGGCGAGGAGTGTCCGTTGGCCGTTGAAGGAGATTTAGAAAGCTTAGTGGGCGTGCGAAATTTTCCCGTGCGAATTAAATGTGCGTTGCTGCCCTGGACTACGTTAAACGATGCCCTCAAAAAAGCGAAGGGAGAGGTCTAATGAGTGAACAAACAACTACTACGCCTCCCACAGAGGCTGATTTGAAGGATTGGCTTCGTCCGGTGGAAGATCCGGAAATGTTCATGAGCCTAGTGGACCTGGGTCTCATCTATACGGTGCTTTTTCAAGATGGAAAGGTCGATGTAAAGATGACGTTGACGAGTCCTGGTTGTCCGTCTGCCGACTATTTGGTGCAGATGGTGAAAGATCGATTGTTAGAACACCCGCAGGTAAAAGAGGCGGCGGTGATGATTGTTTTTGATCCAAAGTGGGATCCCCGCGAAATGGCCTCTGATGAAGTAAAAGATAGAATGGGAATTTGGTAATGAGTGAAGAACTAAAGAAAAAAATTTCTCAAGACTATAAATATGGTTTCACCACGAATATTGAGGCTGAACAAACGCCGCCGGGATTAGACGAAGATATTATTCGTTTCATTTCGATGAAAAAGGAAGAGCCCACCTGGATGACGGATTGGCGTCTTTCGGCGTTTCAAAAATGGAAACAAATGGAAGAGCCTAAATGGGCCTATCTTTCTTATCCGCCCATTGATTATCAAAACATCATCTACTATTCGGCGCCCAAACGTCCGAAGGAGTTAAAGTCCTTAGACGAAGTAGATCCAAAATTATTGGAAACCTACGAAAAATTGGGAATTCCTCTCCACGAGCAAAAACGTTTGGCTGGTGTAGCGGTAGATGCGGTATTTGATTCCGTATCCGTGGTCACCACCCATCGTGAAGAGTTAAAGAAGCTTGGCGTAATATTTTGTTCCATTTCGGAAGCTTTAAAAGAGTGCCCCGATTTAGTGAAAAAATATTTAGGAACAGTAGTGCCGGTTTCGGACAATTTCTTCGGTGCTTTAAATTCGGCCGTGTTCACGGATGGTAGTTTTGTCTACATTCCCAAAGGGGTAAAATGTCCGCTGGATCTTTCTACTTACTTTCGCATCAATGCCTCTGGAACCGGGCAATTTGAACGCACCTTGATCATTGCCGACGAGGGATCAGAAGTTTCCTATATGGAAGGTTGTACGGCCCCGATGCGCGATGAGAATCAGCTCCATGCCGCCGTGGTGGAGTTAGTTGCACTTAAAGATGCCAAGATTAAATATACTACTGTGCAGAATTGGTATGCCGGTGATGAAAACGGCAAAGGTGGTATTTATAACTTTGTGACGAAACGCGGTCTCTGCAAGGGAGAAAATTCGCATATCTCGTGGACACAGGTGGAAACCGGATCGTCCATCACCTGGAAGTATCCTTCTTGTATCTTGCAGGGTGATAACTCGGTGGGCGAATTTTTCTCTGTGGCCATCACCAATCACAAAATGCAGGCGGATACTGGCACCAAGATGATTCACATCGGGAAAAACACTCGCTCGCGTATTTTGAGTAAGGGAATTTCCACCGGTAAGGGCGTAAACGTCTATCGTGGTTTGGTGAATATTCTGCCGGGTGCGGATAATGCCCGCAACCACACCCAATGTGATTCCCTTTTGCTCGGTGGCGATTGTGAGGCCAATACCTTCCCTTATATTACCGTAAAAAATCCAACGGCAGTTGTAGAGCACGAGGCTACGGCTTCGAAAGTATCCGAAGAGCAGCTTTTCTATTTGCAGGCCCGCGGCTTTTCTCAAGAGGAAGCGGTGAAGCTCATCATCAATGGATATTGCGACGAAGTATTTAAGCAGCTGCCGATGGAATTCGCCATTGAAGCTGGCCGTCTTTTAGAGTTGAAGCTCGAAGGAGCTGTAGGTTAATTTTTGGTAGGTGATAAAGGTATTATCTTCCTCTCGCGGATAGAATCATCGCCCTAAATATGCCACAATGCCAAAAATTTCTTCAGGATCCGTCCGATGCATTATCTTATCTTAATGATTTCACTAGTAGTCCTTTCACAAAGTGGAATTTTTATTCGCATTGCCAACACAGACGCAACGGCCATTGGATTTTGGCGCATGATTTTGGCTTTGCCTGTTTTGTTTTTTCTTTTGTTCTGGAAAAAACATCTTCGAGTGCTTCAGGAACTTTCGAAAAAGCAGTGGATTTTCTTGATTCTGTGCGGATTCTTTCTTTTTTCACACTTCTATACCTGGTTTCTTTCCGTACAAAAAACGAGTCTAGCGCACTCCATGATTCTATTTTGCACAAACCCGCTGTTTACGGCCTTAGGTGCCTGGATTTTCTTTCGCGAGAAGCTACGAGCGAGTCACGGAATCGCCATGATTTTTTGTTTTGTGGGGATCTACCTCTTACTCTCGGAAAAAGGGGGCACTCATTCCTTGGAGGGTGATCTGCTCGGTGTTGTCTGTTCCGTGCTTTTTTCGGCTTACGTGCTCACGGGAAAGGGATTACGGGCCAAATTGCCCAATATCCCATTTGCGATCGTTACCTATTCGACTTGCGCGTTTTTCTTTTTCGTCCTCATGGTAGGGCAGGACGTGCCATTTTTTGAGTATTCTACCACCTCTTGGTTGGCATTTGCCGCCTTAGCTTATGGCAGCACGATCTTGGGTCATTCCTTGTTTACGCATTGCTTACAATATTTTCACGTAAACGTTTTGAGTATTTCTACACTGGTGGAGCCAGCCTTAACTGCGCTCTCGGGCTACCTGATTTTTCAAGAAAAAGTCGGTGTTTTGGGAATATTGGGCTTCTGTTGCGTGGGACTGGGAATTTTCACACTGTATTTTCCCTTTTTTCGTCGTCAATTCGAAAATATGAGAGCTTAATGAGCTAACTTTTTTTCACCGTCCTTTTGTCTATCGTCGAAAATCAGTTAAAATTAGTGGATTCAAAATGAAATACGTACCTATTCGCACCGCTACAATCCGTCCAAAATCAAAACTAACATTTGATGTGTTTGTGTTTTTTAAAGAGAACTATGTCAAATATCGATCGGTGGATGAAGTTTTGGCTGATGATGTCTTAGAGAAAATGAAAAAGAAGAAAGTGAAGAAGCTATTCATTCTCGAAGAGCATGAGTCTACTTACTTAAAATACCTAGACGCTTCGTTGGAACAGCTCAAAGAAAAAAGTGCTCCCTTAGCTGCCAAGGCGGATTTTGCCCAAGATACCTTACGGCAAGAAGCGGATAACGTACAAAAGACACTAGAGTCGGAGGAGTCGTATCGGTCCGCGGAAAATCGAATTCAGAAGGTTGTGGACTTTATGTTGGAGGAGCCCAAGGCATTAGCTGCGATGTTGGCTACGGCGGGTCTATCCATAGATGATTCTATTCATGGATCCACGGTTTCTTCCTTAGTGTTGGGAGTCGGGACGACGGCCAAGTGGTTTGGGCGCGAGGAGCTAACAGACCTAGCCGTGGCCGGGTTGTTGCACGATGGTGCTCTCAAAGACCTGGGCTTCGATTCAAAGTCTACGGTGGACAAGTTAAGCAAAGAGGAATTGGGGAAATATAAAAAACATCCCCAGATGGCAGTGGAATCTGTTGCGGGTAAAAAGTTTATTACACCAAGAGTGATGAGAATCATTAGTGACCACGAAGAATACGGGGACGGACTCGGATTTCCAGAAAAAAAGCGATTCAACAAGTTGGGTAATGACTCCCAAGTCTTCAATGTTTGTGATGCGTTTGATCACTTTTGTCTGCAAAGTGGGAAGTCAGCAAAAGAATGCATCGAAGATTTTATAGAGAAACGAGCTGATCATTTTTCTATGGATATCATCGAAATATTAGAAAAGCAGGTGCGTGCCTAAACGGCCTTCTTTTTTTGTTTGCTAAATTCCTTGATCAAGTCATCGGCAATCGAGTTTAGCGGTGAAATCTGCACGACCGCACCCAATTTTATGGCGGCATGAGGCATACCGTAAACAACGCATGTATCTTGATTCTGGGCAATCGTATGACAGCCCAAATCAAACATTTTCTTTAAACCTTTGGCCCCATCGGCGCCCATGCCGGTGAGAATTACGCCAACGGCCGAGGATCCAGCTTCGGTGACAACAGAATCGAAGAGGTAATCAACCGATGGCTTATGGCGGTTCACCGGGGCAGAATCGTCAACAATGATTCGCCAAGATTTTCCGTATTTCTTAATCTTCATCTGCTTTCCGCCCGGCGCAATAATTACCTTTCCTGGCGTGACCTCTTCTCCGTCTTTCCCTTCCAGCACAGTAAATGGACAAATTTCATTCAGACGTTCCGCAAAGGCCTTGGAAAATACTGCAGGGATGTG
>CAYZLH010000220.1:0-5357 GCA_964478795.1 uncultured Bdellovibrionales bacterium
ATACTGACCGGCCCGGCTATCTAGGCGAAATCCTCCGATCGATTTCTAAAGGCCATGGTTGATCCTTTATAGGCGGACGCAGCTGCCCGAGTCAGTAACATCAAATGCATTTTCACTGGTGCTGGTGCTAAAGCCCGGAGCAGTGAACATCAATTTCACTCCCTTATCAGGACTCATGAAACGAATATTACTGAAAGTTGCCGTACCACCGCTCGTGGTAGCTGTGAGCGTACCAGTGATGGAACATGGAGTGGGCACCGCACAGCTTACCGTTACGGGTGTGCCGCTATCCTGAGTGGGTGCACCGTTGGCAGTAACGATGGAGATCGTCACTGGCGTGATGTTGGAGTTGGTTTGCGCACCCGCAGGAATTCCACTTAGCAAATTGATTTTCGATCCTTGTGGGGTTGCGGTGACTGGGGGTAGACCCGTCACATTGTCCGTGGAAGTGGAAGTAGAGGTGGACGTAGAAGTGCTAGAGGCCTGTCTTTGTGCCGCCAGCATTGCCTGAACTTCCGCGTTCATATTCCATTGATCCATTTTTTGTTTTTTGTCTTCCTGTTTCTTATAGTAAAGCAATCCACCCACGGCTGCGGCACCAGCACCACCCCAAATGAGTAGGTTTTTGTTCTTCGACATCCAGGATTCTTTCTCTGGAGGCGGAGGAGGGTCAGTCTCTTGGTCGTCGGGAATGCCGTTGCCATTGTCGTCGTCGTCTTCAGAATTAGGTATTCCGTCGCCATCGGAGTCGTCGTCAGCTGCGGGAGTAACGCTCGGGTCCTCGGGAGGATCGGCGGGAATTAGTGGTTCTGGATCTTCAGAATCTTCGATGCCGTCGTTGTCGTCATCAGTATCTACAGAGTCTTTTTCGCCATCGCCATCAGTATCGATGTCTCCGTCTACTCCCACGTTCTCTGTACTGCTGCTGCAGCTTTTTTCTAACACACCGTATTTGCCGGCCATAATTTTGGTGTTGGCTTGAATCGTTTCAAAATACTGTTTTTCGTCTTTAAAGTTGGCAAAGAGGTAGCCATAGAAGCCGTCGTCTATCTTGGGTTCGTAATAACTAGTATGACCTTTTGTGCTGGCACGGTAGGGAAAGTCTCGGGCAGTTTGTCCAGCCGAGTTTAATTTTCTTTTTCCCCAAATTAAATCAAACTCAGGCCACAGTGGATATTTACTTACGCTGTAGTATTCATTTTTTAAATAATTGTCTTTTACCATCACATCTTTACGAGCAATAAACTGAGTAAGATTATAGCGATGGTTAGATAAACTTGCAGTCGCCCGGCCGAGAATTTTTTTAATATGGTCCTTCACTAGGGCGTCGGCCTTTACTAGAGCGGTGCCAAGTTGTTCGTGGTGCTGGCGAATTACGGCAAAATTATCGCACGCGGCTGGAGTGCCTTTCTTTTGTTCGGCCTCAGTAATTCTCTTGGAATAGTCCACTAGGATTTTTTGTAGTTCGATTTTTGTGCGACATAGACCAATCCAACCATCGCGTAAAGTGATTACAGGTTCTTTTGCGGCATCTAATGCCCGCCCAATTTCTGCGGAACCGGGACCGCCGCCTCCATTAACTGCGGCAATTTTTTGTTTTAATTGATGATGATTGGGGGAAAATTCCGCTAGGCGCTTCTCCCACTCCATCGCTTTGTTGGTAAAATGGTCAGGAATTTCATGTCCAGGGCTAGCCGAATTGTAAAATCGATCGCAGTAAGAAATTTTATCGTCAGCGGGACGAGCGTAGGACCGGGTCGGCAACAGCGGCGTGCTGGTGAGGGAAAAAATCGTTACGTAGCAAAGGATTCGCTTAGTAGGGGTGAGCGATTTCATAAAATACCTTCCTAGATTTCGTATCGGCGAATTTGGGAAATATCTGTAGTGAAAAAGCTCCTTAATTTCAATGAGTTACGGGAAGTTTACCGGACTGCTTCCAAATGGACAGATCCGCCATTATCCAGTAAATCTAAGCACTTCTATGGTTCGCGAGCATATCACCAAAGCAGACTCCTATTTAGTGACCTGGACGGTTCAACCCGGCGAGGTAGGGATGCGGCTCGACCTTTTTTTACGGGAAAAATATCGCCGCCTTTCCCGCGAGTTCATCCAGAAGAGCATCAAGGATGGAAGCGTCACTTTGAATCATCGCAACTCGAAACCCAGCCAAGTATTGCGCGATCAAGACAAAGTTTACGTGATGAGCACGAAGCGCGATGAGCCCGAAGTGAGCTTCGACTTCAAAATACTTTTCGAAGACGGAGATATTCTGGTGGTGGAAAAGCCCGGAAATTTGCCGGTGCATCCCTCGGGTAGATACTTTTTCCACACTTTACTCACACAGCTCAGGGTAAAAAATGGCAATGAAGTGGATCAAAAGCAGGAATTCTATATCGTGCATCGGATCGATCGCGAGACTAGCGGCGTGATGGTGGTGGGCAAAAATTCCACCGCGGCAGCCAGTTTGGTGGCCCAGTTTGAAAAGCGAAAAATTGCCAAAGAGTATCTCGCCATTGTGCGCGGGAATGTGCAGGAAGATACCTTCACAGTAGATGCCCCAATTGCCAAAGATGCGCGTTCCGAAATTCGCATTAAGATGAATGTGCCTGAAATGGATGCCACAGGAGAACCGCTCTATGTGCCGAAATCAGAAGTGATGCCGGCGCTGACGCAATTTGAAGTGGTGGAGCGACTGCAGGGATTTACGATCGTGAAGTGCAAACCCCATACGGGCCGGCAACACCAAATTCGCGTGCATCTCGATCATGTGGGATATCCAATTGCGGGTGATAAACTTTACGGCACCGATGCTTCGGTATTTTTGCGATCCATGCAGGAAATTATTGCGATTCCTGTGGCCGATGGAATTGCCCTCAAGCGCCACGCCCTGCACGCGCATCAAATTGAATTTTTTCATCCCCGCACAGAAAAAAAGCTGACGTTCCGCAGTGAATTGCCAACGGAGCTAGACGAATTTGTGAAAAAGGTGAGAGGATAGGCACGATGAAATTGAGAAAACCATGGGTAGCGGCAAAGTTTAGTTTGTTTTGTCCGGGTCTCGGGCAGCTTTATAACGGCAATCTACGTCTGGCGATGATTGCCTTCGTGATTAGCACGTTACTGACAACTTTTTCCACCCTCGTATTGTTTGAAGGATTTTCGAATCTCGTCATCGCCCTTTCGCTTGGGATTTTTCTCGATCTAGTGTTGGCCGTGATGGGCTGGCGAGAAGCCAAGCGCTTGGGTGTGGTTGCCCTCAAGCCCTTTCAGCGCTGGTGGATTTATCTGGGTTACGCCATCGTGCTCTATGGGTTGCCCACGGGCTATGGCTATATCATCCCTGAACGTTTTTTAAGTTTTCAGATCCCATCGGAGTCGATGGTGCCCACACTCCTAGTGGGTGATCGTTTGGTGGCCGATGGTTGGGCTTATTGGGGAAAAGATCCGCAGCGCGGAGATATTATCGTGTTCGATTATCCCCGCGATCCCGCGATCAAATATGTGAAGCGGGTGGTTGGTTTGCCCGGTGATGAAGTGGAGCTAAAAGAGGGCGAGCTTTATATTAATCAGAAATTGGTGGAGCAATCCCGTACCGGTGAACCGATTAACTCCTCCTCCGGCTGGGAAGCTACTTTGTTTATGGAAAAGCTGGGCGACGTGAATCACGTGATCCAGCGTATGCAACCGAGCATGAATTTAAATTTTGGCCCCGTGAAAGTGCCAGAGGGAAAATACTTCGTGATGGGGGACAATCGCGATCGCTCCAGTGATAGTCGGGTGTGGGGATTTGTGGATCGCTCCGCTGTGAACGCGAAGATGCGCTATATTTATTTTTCCTGGGATTCCGTGGCCGGCGGATTGCGTTTCGATCGTATGGGTTTGAACGTTTTTTAAACTCTTCGCCTCTAAGCTTTTTAGCCGCTATTTTTTTAGCGCCTACTTTTCTTAGCCCCGCTGCTTGAGAATCCATGCGGCGGCTTCGGCAAATCCTAAGCCCCCCGCTTTTTTCGTAATGTATTTGGGCGGACTCTTCATGCGCGGCAAGAATTCTTTTACGTTGGCCACGCCCACGGTGTGGGTGAACTCGCGAAAGAGCGGTTCATCGTTGGGCGAATCGCCAAAATACACATAGTGCTCGCGCTCTTGATCAAAGTTTTCACCAAAGAGTTCTTTCAGCAGTAAGCGGCAGCAGGAATATTTATCGTGAGCGCCAAACCAGGCGTTCACGTGAATGGAGCTGATCTTGGCCTGCGCTCCTGCCTGAACAAACTTTTCCACAATGCGATCAATCTGCGCTTCACTTAAGCGTTCCAAATCTTCACAAAAATCCACGGCGAGGTCGATTTCCCGATAACCCTGATCGCTGGCCACTTGCAGACCGGGAATTTCTTTTTCGAGCTCGTGAAAGATCGTCCACAATTTTTTGCGATTGCTTTCGCGCAAGGATTTTTCCTGCACGAACTTTTGGATTAATTTCCCATCGCGCCCTTGGTTTTCATCGAGGTAGAAATAGAAGGCGCCGTTTTCGCCGATCACGGCATCCACGGGCCACATGCGCGCCAAGTGATCCACCCAGCCCGCGGGGCGACCAGTGATAGGCACCACCTTCAAGCCCGCCTTTTGCAAATTCCACAGCGCCTTATAGGATTCGTGGGGAAGTTTGCCGTGGAGGGTGAGGGTATCGTCGATATCGCAAAAGATTCCCTTAAGAGATCGACAAACTTTTTTGTTTAATTTCTCGAGCGCGAGCGGCGGACTGGCTACCGCGTTTTTATTGGACGCAGGAGTTTTATTGGAAGTCTTCATCAGTATATTCTTCTTCTTTCGAGCGATTGCCGGAGTTGCCGCCGCTGGAGCGTTTGCGTTCAAAACGTAAATCGCCGAGGCGTAGTCCCGCGCCTAGCAGCACATAACTTTCGGCTTTGCTTAAGCTCAAGCCACCTTCGAGGCCCATATAGAAACGGCCGCTATCTTCGAGATCGAAGAGCGAGCCCAGCACCATTTGCCAACCGGTGGTGTAGCTGCCTTTGCGAGCTTCGATTTGAAAGGGAACGCCAAGATACACACTGGCGGGAAGACCGCCCCAGCCCATGACTTTTTTGTGACCCATGATCGCCGCGCGCATCACGAGGCCAGCGCTGCCGAGGCGGTTGGTGATGGTGGCGCCGCCGAGGGCGGAGAGGCCGATTTGCCCTTCCCAATCGGGCAGGATGCTATAGACGGCTTCCCCCCCGATGCGGGTGCTTTTGCCATCGGATCCAGTGCCGAGGATGGCGCCCACATTCCATTCGGAAGATAGGCCGTAGCGACCGCGGGCTTCCACCCCTTCGGAGGTGGGATCGTTGAGGACCATCTCG
>CAYZLH010000221.1:0-4505 GCA_964478795.1 uncultured Bdellovibrionales bacterium
CGCCCGTGAGTTCTACCTATGCAGAAATTTAAGAAAATCTATTTTGAAATCGGCAATACCTGCAACTTGCAGTGTAGTTTTTGCCCTGTTGTGGAACGGGAAGGGCAAAAAGTTTCGCTGTCACAAGCCCAGGAAGTGTTTCGCAAAATCAAACCATACGCAGAGCGGGTGTGCCTGCACCTCATGGGTGAGCCGCTCCTACATCCAGAATTTCCAGCGCTAGTGAACCTGGCAGCCGAAGAAAACATTTCTTTAGAAATCACCACGAATGGAACTTTGTTAAATTCCCGGGAAGCCGATTCGCTTCTGCAACCTAGCGTGCTGCAAGTAAATTTCTCTCTGCAAAGCTTTTCCGATAACTATCCCACCGCCAATCCGCTTACCTACTTTCAAAAACTTATTGCCTTCGCCGATCGAGCTAGAGCGGAACGGCCAGATTTATATGTAAACTATCGCCTGTGGAATCAGCCCCAGACCGCCAAAGAGGATGCGGAGAACGAACAATTTCTCTCTCTATTGGAGTCCCATTACAAACTTTCGATCAATCGACGAATCGATCCCCGTCTGCACAAAAGCAAAAACTTAGTGGATCGAATTTATCTGCACTACGACACGCGATTTGAGTGGCCATCCTTGCAGGCGGAAAATTTTGGGACGAGTGGAACCTGCTGGGGTACACGCTCGCAAATCGGAATTCATTCTGACGGCACCATCGTGCCCTGTTGCCTCGACAAAGAAGCGCAGATCCCCTTGGGAAACATCTATCGAACGGACCTTGAATCCCTACTAGCTTCGGATAAATTTCAAAAAATCCGTAGCGGGTTCGAGCGTGGAGAGCGAACAGAAAAGCTCTGTCAACATTGCCAATTCGCCACTCGTTTTTCTTGACTCCGCTGAGTTTCTTTTCGCCCGAGACTCAAAAGTTGTAGTAAAAAGAATGTCATGAATCGCTCCAAGGGTCTTGTCTTCGGAATGCTTGCAGCCGCCTCCTATGCGGTGATGAGTTTTTTGGTGCACCTGAACCCCGAGAAACATCCGGTGGAGCAGATGATATTTCTGCGGGGCTTGCTGTCGTTTTTAGTGCTCCTACCCCTTTGTCACCGGGAACTGCACCACTATTTCACTAAGGCCGGAGTATCGCTTTGGATTCGTTCGCTCGCAGGAGCTGGCGGAGTTGTTTGCTATTTCTATGCACTTCAAGGCACCACTTCGGCTAACGCCAATGTGCTCTTTTCTAGCAGCCCCATTTTCGTGGCCATTTTTGCCTATGTGTTATTTAGGGAAAAGTTGACGGCACGTGAAGTCAGCGGCATCGCTGCCATCTTAGCCGGAAACTTTTTTCTCTATTGGCCCAATCGATCGTCGATGGAATTTTGGGTCTGGGGCTCGGCAACCGGCGGTGCTCTATTTGCCTCCATCGCATTTCTATCTTTAGGAAAAGCGACGAAGCGATACTCCAGCGCCTTGATCGTCTTGGGGTTTGCGGTGGCGAGTAGCGCCCTCGCCTTGGCTTTACCGGGCAAAGCCTGGCTGGCGTTACAATGGAAAGATGCCCCATTTCTGCTGGCGGTGAGCAGCTTAGGACTCTTTTCGCAGTGGGCAGTGACGATTTCCTTTGGACATTTAAATAGTTCCGTTGCCACGGCGCTGGGTCGAACCTCCATTGTGTTCAATGGCCTGCTCGATCTTTTTGTGGGTCATTACCAACCCTACCTTTTGGAGTGGATCAGCTATTTCGTAGTATTAACAGGTATCTATCTGGCCCATCCGCGGCAAAAGAACGCGGCCCCCAACATAATCAAATGATCATTTGAATTTTTCAAACGTTCATTTTATATCTTGGACTATGAAAAAGAAAACTAGCCCCCGTAAACCGGCAAAAAAACGTGCTGCCACGGCGGACCAAGACTCCCGAGAAATTCTTTATCGAGTTGCATTAAAACAATTTGCGCAAAAGGGATTCGACGGTGCATCTGTAAAATCCATCGCGCAAGAAGCGAAAATGAACGTTAGCCTAATTAGTTACTATTTTGAGGGCAAAGAAGGCCTGTTGCGTGAGGAACTGGAACGCTTTGGCACCGAACGCCTACAAGACGCTCGCAATATTTTGACTCCGCCGGAATCCATAGAAGATATGCGAGCCAAGCTTAAAGTTTGGTTACTGCAGTTTTTGAACTGCCACGTCGACGAACCCGACGTGTGCGGAATTCTCCACCGGGAAAATCCATTTGAGAGAAAGTTTATGTTCGACGTGTTTCAGAAAACGTTTTTGAAAAGCTTCGAGGCCGTGGCCGACTTTTTCCGACAGGCGAAAAAGAAACGACTCATTCGGGATCTCGACCCGATGTTCCTAGCTGCCTCCTTTTTTGCCAACGTCATTCATCTTGGCAAAAATCAAAAGATGCAGCAAATGGTCATGGGTGTTTCGATTCAAGACGAAAAATACCGCAGCATCGTTGCTGATCAAATCATCGATTTACATTTCAATGGGATTTTACAGTCTAAGGAGAACATATGAGACTCTGCTTCCTTTTCGTGATCCTAGCACTCACGGCAATTCAGACCTTTGCGGCCGATAAAAATTTAACTCTTACAGACTATATCGAACAAGTGAGCTCCGATGGGCCCGGGTATCTGGCAACAGAAAAATCGGCAAAAGGTTACGAGTTGTTGGCCTCCGGAGCCAACGTCATATATTTCCCGTTCGCGTTTGCCAACTACACCAATTTTAAGAATAAGGAAGAGACGGCCACCCCTTCGTTTTCTGGCGACCTCACGCAAGGCCATCAATACAATGTGGGCGCCGCATGGAACTCTCCCTTTGGCTTATCGGCGAAATATACCTACAACATTTCTGAAACAAAAATTTCCAATGCTTCGGCCGTACCGGTTCCCAACTATTTTACTTCCTATAATAAATTTGAATTCACCCAGAGCATTTTGAAGAATGGTTTTGGCGCAGACACTCGCGCCCAAATCACAGCGCTTAAAAACAACAACCTGGCCCAATTCTATACACAAAAATACATGAGCAAAAATAAACTTCTGCTCGCCGAAGCCACCTTTTGGCGCCTAGCCTATGCCAAACGGGCTGTGAATATCCAAAAAGATGCCTTAGCGCGCGCCACCCGTCTTTTGAATTGGGCGAAACGTCGAGTTAGCTTGCAGCTAGGCGACAAAAGCGATCTTTTGCAGAGTCAGGCCAATTTTGAATTGCGCAAACTAGAATTGGTCAGTGCAGAAGAGGAAGAAAAAAATGCCTCGATCGCATTTAACAATCTACGCAAAATGCCTGGTGATGCCGTCACAGAATCTTTATCTACTCCATCCATCGATGAAATTTTAAGTATGCAGAAGTCGGAAAAAGCTGGCACCCGCCTCGACGTAAAAGTAGCCGAGGCCCAAGTGAAAGCCATCCAAGCAAATCTGGAAATGGAAAAACACCGCCTGATGCCCACTTTAGATGTATTTGCCAACTATGCCATGACCGGTCGAGACGCAAAACGCGAAGAGGCGATCAAAGAGGCTAGTTCATCGAAGCGAAGCAATTCGGCCATCGGGGTTAATCTATCTATCCCTTTAAATGTACCCTCTCTTGTATCTGCGCTGCGCGGAGCGGTCCACGCCAAAGAAGGCGCCGAACTAACCCTCGATCAAAAACGGCTGGATGAAGTGTCAGAGTGGGAGCAGCTACAAAGAAAACTGACCGACTCACGGGCCAAACTAGCGCTCATGAAAACCATCGAGCAGGTGCAAAAAGATAAATACGAAAATGAAAATCAACGTCTACTAAAGGGGAGAACCACTACCTACCAGGCTTTGATTTTTGAACAGGACTACGCCAACACCCAGTTAACGAGTCTGAAAATTCAAGGCGAAGCCTTACAATTAATTGCCCAAGCAAAACTCTATCGAGGTGAAGAATGAATCTCGTCGATCTTTCCATTAAGCGGCCCACATTTATCGCCTGTATCGTCGTCGTCATGCTGGCGGTAGGTTACTGGAGTTTGAATAATTTGGGAGTCGACTTATTTCCCAACGTAACCTTTCCCGTGGTCACAGTTTCCACGCCTTATCCTGGTGCCAGCCCTTCGGAAATTGAAACGCTGGTATCTAAGCCCATCGAAGATGAAGTGAGCACCATTTCTGGGATGAAACGCTTGAGCTCCATCAACAACGAAGGTGTAAGTACCGTAGTTGCCGAGTTTACCTTAGAAACCGATGTAAAATATGCTGAGCAACAGATTCGCGACCGAGTCAGTGCCGCAAAAAGAAAACTACCGAAAGATATTCTGGAACCGGTTATCCGTCGAATAGATCCAGGAGATCAGGCCGTACTTGTGCTTTCTGTGGAGGCCGAACTTTCCGAGCAAGAGTTATTTGAACTAGCCGATACAGTGATTAAGCCCAAAATTGAACAGGTGAACCAAGTTGGTTTGGTAGAAATCATCGGTGGCCGTGAGCGGGAAATTCAAGTTCAACTGGATCGACGCAAACTCAAGTCA
>CAYZLH010000221.1:4553-5343 GCA_964478795.1 uncultured Bdellovibrionales bacterium
CGACTAGCGGCGGCTGGAGAAAACGTTCCCGTCGGAAAAGTAAATGAAGGAAAAACAGAGCTTAGCTTTCGCTCTTTAGGTCAGTTTGGCACTGTAAAAGATATCGAAAAGACAATCGTAAACTTCTATGGATCCGATGTACCCGTAACTGTGGCCGATGTAGGGGATGTAAAAGATACCCTGAAAGACGAATCATCGCGAGCGTTCGTCAATGGTAAGCAGTCTTTGTTCATCAACGTCTATCGACAAAGTGGCAGTAACACGATTGCCGTTGTGAAGGGCGTATTGAAACAAATGGACACTTTTTCTGTGTCCATGAAAGACGCCAAGGGAAAGCCCAAAATCAATGTGATCCGTGATGCATCGATGTGGATTCAAGCCAACGTGACCGACGTAAAAGAATCGATTTTTATCGGGATCGCCTTAGCCGTGATTGTGGTGTTTTACTTTCTGGGTAACGGACGTTCCACCATCATTACCGGTATGGCGCTGCCCAACTCCTTAATCGGAGCCTTCATATTAATGGCTGTAGCTGGCTTTACGATTAACATCATGACTCTCCTGGCACTTTCTTTGGCCGTGGGCCTGCTCATCGACGATGCGATCGTAGTGCGAGAAAATATTTTTCGGCACATCGAGATGGGCAAAGATCCGGAAACCGCCGCCCGCGTGGGTACGCGCGAGGTGCAACTGGCCGTAATTGCCACCACCTTTACCGTACTGGCCGTATTCGGTCCGGTGGGATTCCTAAAAGGCGTAGTAGGCCAATTCTTCAAGGAGTTTGGACTGA
>CAYZLH010000222.1:0-5317 GCA_964478795.1 uncultured Bdellovibrionales bacterium
TGACCGGCAATTTTCGGCTGACTTGCTAAACCAAAGAGCTCTTGCAGACGAACTTCCACAAATGGTCCATGCTCCGAAGAATATTGAATCCGAATTTTACTTCCCGAGGGCACTTGCCAAAATTCCGGACACTCGCGGGCCAAAGCCTCTTGATGTTGGGTGCTCAACACACTGGAAAAGTAGGGGACCAAATCTTTGTTGAGCACAGCTTCCAGCGAACTTTCACCGAAAGCCGCGAGTTCGCACCCTTCGCGAATTTGCTCGGCGCTCAGGCTAGGATACTGCGCGGAAAGTTTTTCTAGAGTGGCCAGGCGGGAAAAGAAATATTGCAATGAAGTATTTCGATTTAAAACAAAAGCCCATTTTTCTACTAAAAGTTGGCCAAGCTTCCCTTCGAGCTCTTCGGGTTTAGCTGGTCGATGATGTTCGGTGCCAATAGGCACTCCTCGCCATTCGCGCACCTCCCGCACGAAGAATCGGTTCTTTTCCTCGGAAAAGTACAATTTCGCCAGCGGTGTGGATTGCCGGCCAAAGAGCTCTTCGACCACATCCGTATCAAGACCAATTGCCTGAAACACCGTGGACTCGCCCACATTCGCCTCACCCAACTCGAGGGCCAAAAAGTATTCCGACTGACGAACCGTAGACTCCGGGCGCAGGGAAACGCCGCGGCCACCTACCATCACGGCCTCGCGCGAATCGCTATTTCGTCGACGGCAAAGACGGTCGGAGTAGACAGAACAAAAGAGTTGCTGTCGTTCCTGGGAAGTGGACTTACGAGCCGGACCGCGCCATTGGGCGCGCAGCTGTTGAACCGTTTGCTGGATCGATCGTTTGGATTTTTCTCTCTCCCAGCGCGCAGCTAAATCATTTTCATCTCCGGAATAGGTTTGGCCGATGGGGCTAGCGGGTTCAGCCAAAAGTGCGGCCCATTCGCAAGCCTCGATCATTCCGAGATCTTCGGCACGAGCGATTAGCGCAGCTAGGCGCGGTGGCAAGGGGAGAAATTGAATTCTGCGACCAAAATCTGTGAGCTTACCGGTCGGCGAGAGAATAGCCAATTGCTGCAGCATCGATTGCGCGTTTTCTAGTGCCGTCAGTTTGGGCATTTCAAACCAGGAGAAGCTAGCAAATTTCTGAATGCCAATTGCCGCTAGAGACAGCAATGTTTCCGCTAGGTCGACGCGGAAAACTTCTGGTGCTTCAAAATCTTTCATCACTCGTTCGTCGTATTTGGAATACGCGCGATAAACTTTTCCGGGAGCAATACGGGCAGCGCGGCCGGCTCGTTGGGTAGCAGACGCCAAGGAGATTCTGGAGAGTTGGAGCGTAGGGAAGCCGGTCTTCGGATGTAGCTGAGAAACCTTGGCGAGCCCGCTATCCACCACGATAGTCACACCATCTACGGTCACGGAGCTTTCCGCCACGTTGGTGGCCAATACAATCTTGCGGTGTGGATGTTTCTGAATGGCGAGAGATTGCTGATCAAGCGATAGCTGACCGTGCAACGGATAAATGGCAATGTCGGTGAATTTTTCCAACTCCCGTTGAATCCAGTCAATCTCGCCCTTGCCCGGCAGAAAGCATAACAGATCACCTGGGTTGGCTAAGGCCCGAAGGATAAGCTGGGCAATTCTTTGTGTGAATGCTGGTCCAGTATCCAAAAGTTGCGACTTCTCTTCGTTTAAGATTTCTAGCGGAAATACTTTTCCGGGCACATCGATTACCGGCGCCTGCAGATAGTCTGTGAGCTTGGTCTCATCTAAGGTGGCCGACATCACCACAATCTTTAAATCATCCCGGGAAAGCTCTTGCAGCTCCTTTAACGCGCCAATGGCTAAGTCGGAATGCACACTGCGCTCGTGGAATTCATCGAGCACCACGATTCCCACGCGTTTTAACTCCGGATCTTGGGCCATTTTTTTTAGCAACAAGGCTTCCGTCAAGAAAAGGAGGCGAGTGTTGGCGTTGGCGCGATTCTCAAATCGAACTTGGTAGCCCACTTCATTTCCCAGCTGCCAGCGATTCTCCTGGGCAATTCGTTGGCTGGCCGAGAGAGCAGCAACCCGGCGAGGCTCCAGCACCCAGACTTCTTTGTCGGTTAGCTCCAAGAGCTTAGGGGGAAGACGTGTGGTTTTACCGGCGCCGGGCGTAGCGCGCACTACGAGATTATTTTGCGCACGCAAGCTGGCCAGGATGGCATCTAGATGGGAATCAATGGGTAAAGGTTGGCGCATGGGTGAAATTCTCGATGAGCCTTTTATAGCACGTCTTGGACGCAATATGAAGCGGAGCGCAACCGGTGAGCCCCTTGAAAAGACAACGGATTTTACATCTTTAGGTCCATCAAGACTACTTCGCTGTAGATGCCATGGAATTGGGGGAAGGGGAGTTCGGGGCTCTTGGCCATCCGGGGGGAGTACAATTCCTCGATTTTTCCCTCTTGTGGCGGGGTCAGGAAGTAACGTCGATCGACGGCCACCACGGAATCCGCATTACGAATCGCATGAGAAGATAATACCTCGGGGAATTTTTGGCAGAACTCCATATTGCTGGCGTACAGCAGTTCGGAAAAGAAACCTGTGCCATTTTTTCGCGGAATATCCTTATAGACGAAAAAACAACTCTCGCCATTTTTTTCACAAAGGAGAAAGCGACAACGATGGTCCTGATGATCGAGATAAATCTTACGATCCGCATCAGATAGCCCAGCTAAAGGAATTTCCTGGTCCGTCCAAACCTTTACCCGACTGTTAAAACTCTTCGGTGAAAATACGTAGCGATGGGTTTCATAGGGCACATAACCAAAACCCATATAGGTTTTTACCAAATACGATGCTGCAGTCAGCATCGTTTGATGCCAACGATTTTCATTTATATATTGATCAAATAGCGCTCCACCGACGCCGCTTCCTCTGGCCGATTTGGCCACACACCAGGTACTTAAATTACAGACCAATCGACTGGAACCGACGGGGGGAGGCCCAAAGACACAGCCGAGAAATCCGTGGAGTTGATCCTGAGAAAAGGCCCCATATCCCCAATGGGGAGGAGTAATCCAGGAATAGTTAAAAAGCTGGAGCCAACGTGTTTCTGGCACCGTGGAATCCATTTCTTTATGTAGAAAGCTGGCCACTTGGGCAAACTCAGCTGGTGTAATAGCGCGGATTTCCATTCGATAATCGTAACCTAGGAAAATACTTTAGCGATAGGAATCCATGAACATTTTTGCCGAGCCAAAAAGTCCATAAGTTTTTGTAAGAATTCCTCGGTCTCGGCATCGTGGTCGAGATGGTGGGTAAGGATGCCGATATTAAAATTTCCTCTTTGGAGTTCCTCGATAATACAATTTAACGACTTTTCTTCACCGGCAAAGTGGACCTGCGGTTTCCATTTCAGTAAGTCGCAATTGCTATTACAAATTTTAAACGGATACGTTTTTTCTTCATCCCCGAACCTCGACAAGCCTAAAAATCCAAGTTTTGGTAGTTCCGCGATCATCGCATCGGAAATTTGGTTCCACGGAGGAACAAAAATGGGGAGGAATTGTTTCCCGAACCGCTGAGCAAGAATTTGCTGACCTGACTTGGCATCTGCGCGCATTTTTTCTAGTGGCCGATGATACTGAAACTCACCTGAGGTGCCAGAGCCTTTCCCGTGATTTTGGTGGGCGAATCCATGTTGAATTACAGTTACCAAGGGCTCGCTCTGGAATAATTTAACTAGCGATTCTTCCAGCTTCTCCGGCACTACGGCCCAGGCCATTGGCACCGAATATTTATTACAAAGCGAAAGTAGTCGGCGCACTTTTTCGTTATCTTGAAAGGCATCATCGTCGCGCAGCCAAAAGGAAATGGGCGGCCCGGATTGGCTCTTTTCCGTCAGCGTTTTTGCGAGAAGATCCCAGCTCATGGTTTACTGTTGGCGGCGCAAAATTTCTGCCGATTTATTGGTGAATCGTCCCGCTTTGCTAACGGAATTATGAAAGCCCGATAGTTGATCTTCAGCGTTCCAGCGCAGAACGGCGTGGATTTGGCCTTCCTCACGTTTATAGATGATTTCGAACTCCGTCTCGCGAATGGAGCCGACTTTGGTATCGTCTACATAAAGTTCCTGATCACGAATTTCAAATTCGTGATCGTAACAAAGATTCCAAGGGCTACCTTGTCGCTCGAATTTCCAGCAGTCACGAATTTGCAGGTGAGAATTCTCCTGACGAATCTCCACCGTGGCCTGAGCGGGAAACCGGCCGACGCCCCAGGCGTCAAAAACTCCTTCGCCCATCCATTGACCGGTGGGGATAGCAGCAAAAGCGAGTACGGAAAAAAGCAGCGTGATCATAGGCAAACTCCTCCCCTAAACCTTAGAGGATGGCCAAACTAGTCGGCAAGAAATTTACGACTTCAAAAGAAAATCGTTGCCATCATCGTCAGAGAACGGCGCAAAGGTACCCATATTCGTATTTTGAGGGGCGCCCACGTTAATTCCTTTGGCCTGAAAGGCGGCGATGGTTTGGGCTACGTTGTCGCATTGAAACACCACAGAAGGTTTGCGCTCGGCCCAATCTGGTTTGAATGACTTTGGATAGAGTACAACTCGAGTTTGTCCACCGGCGGGACCCACTTCAACCCAGGTGAGGCCATTGCCCATGGGAAATTTGGCAAACAGTACAAAGCCCACCTTTTGCGTCCAAAAAGTTTCCGCAGCGGCTTGATCGTTCACATAAATGGCAATGGTGGCGATGGATTGAATCATTTAAAATCCAAATCCCTTCAAAAGGCTCTTGCCCTTTTCTTCTAGGCCGCTTCCGCTGCCACTGCCTTGGGCGCTGGATTGGGCGCCTTTCAATGCCGAATCTAAATCCGTCTTATTTTGGGCTAAAGATTTTCCCATGCCGCCCGAGAGGCTACCCAGTTGTTCTTGCACCTTTTTCCGAGCGGGATCCAGCTTTTCTTTTACGAAGGAATCTAGCTTTGCTTTGGCTTCGCCAACTTTAGCTTGCAGCTGTTTCTGAAATCCGGCGCTTAATTCCCGACCCAAGTTAGAATCGAGATCTAGATCAAATTTATCCCAGCTGCCCACAACTTTTGCATTCATCGTAATTGTGGGGACTCCGGCGAGCACAGCCGCTAATAGTTCTTTTACTCGATTGTTTTTTGCTTCAAAAAGATACTTTGCTTGGTCAAATTTCGAGTTCACTTCAACACGAAGATTCTCGTCGGCTAGTTGGGCATAGAAACTTCCTGAAGCCACGGCTTCTTGAATGCCAAAGGTAACTTGCGGTGATTCCGAAAAAACACGCTGAGTTACGGGCGCA
>CAYZLH010000223.1:0-5283 GCA_964478795.1 uncultured Bdellovibrionales bacterium
ACGGTGCGCTTGGTAAGGTAAAAAATGCGATCACCGGAGTCGTGGGTGAAGTGCCAGCCGTGGCCAGAGACTATAAAGCCAAGGGTTTGCAATGGGTGGTAGTGGGCGATGAAAACTACGGAGAAGGTTCTTCTCGTGAGCACGCGGCGATGAGCCCACGCTTCTTAAACGGAATTGCCGTGATCGTGAAAAGCTTTGCCCGTATTCACGAAACTAACCTAAAGAAACAAGGCCTGCTTCCTTTTACTTTCGCCAATCCAGCTGACTATGATTTGGTGGAAGAGGGGGATAAGGTCTCCATCTTGGGGCTAAAAAATCTAGCTCCCGGAAAAGATGTGGAGTGCGTGTTAACTCATGCCTCGGGTAAGACCACGAAGATCACGCTGAAGCACACTTTGAATGACGAACAAATCGCCTGGTTTAAAGCGGGTTCGGCTTTGAACGTTTTGAAGGCGAAGAAGTAGTTCATTGAATGTATGAATTAGCAGCCCAATGCTCTTGTTGGCATTGGGCTTTTTTTTCGATGGACGCCGATATTTTTGGGGGAATTAATGAATATTGTTGAACTTAGTCGTGAGTTTTTACAGCTAAACTTTACAAAACTACGAGGACTTTTAAATCTTCGCAACGATACAGACTTCGCGGGTTGCGTGGAAAGCATACGATCTAACGTGGAGTTTCGCAGCGGGAATGCTTGGACTTTAGTGTTTGCCATATTTGTGGCATCAATCGGTTTAAATACCAATTCTGCTGCTGTTATCATCGGAGCCATGTTGATCTCACCCTTAATGGGGCCCATTGTTGGTGCAGGGCTAGGCCTAGGCACTAACGACATGGACTTGGTGAAACGATCCTTTCTAAATCTAGCTTATGCAGTTTTGATTAGTGTTTTTGTTTCATCTTTGTATTTTCTCTTGTCACCTCTGTCGGAGTTGCAATCGGAGCTTTTGGCTAGAACCCGTCCCACTGTTTTCGACGTTTTGATCGCTTTTTTCGGAGGAGCAGCTGGAATTGTTGCGATCTCTAGAAAAGAAAAGAGTAATGCGATTCCAGGAGTCGCGATTGCTACAGCTTTAATGCCGCCGCTTTGCACGGCAGGATACGGAATTTCTCAAGGGAATATCTCCTTTTTTCTCGGGGGTATTTTTCTGTTTCTCATCAACTCGGTTTATATTTGTCTATCGACATTAGTCTTTGTTCGATTATTACGATTTCCGCTCGTCGAATTTATAGATCGTCAAGATCGATATCGATTGCGAAAATGGATTGTAACGGTAGCGGTGCTCGTATTGGTTCCTAGTGTTGGATCCGGTTGGTACATGCTTAAAGAAAACTCATTTGAAAATAAAGCCGGTGCATTTGTGAAAAGCGAATTCAATATTGATTCGGTGGCCGTTATCGGCACAGAATATCGCTTTAGTTTAAAGGAACCGAAAATTTTGGTTAAACTAATAGGAGATCCAGTTCCTGTTGAGAAGCTTGATGAAATTCGTGGCCGGATGAAATTCTATGATTTGCCGGATAAAGCACTCGAAGTGCACCAATCTACTTTGGCACAAAAGCTCGAAGAACGATTGCAGAAAAAGCTAGGTAGTCACGATGCTGAATCAAATGGACTCAGCTTAAAGCTTTCTCAACTGGAGTTGAGGTTAAAGCAGATATCTGATGAAGACACTTTGCAGATTAGATCAACGGAAGAGCTCAAGGCTATTTTTTCGCAGTTGGAGAGTGTTGTTCATAATCCTGTAGGTGAGGAAGAGGGAAAATTTCATCTCGCTATTTCTTGGTCGCGAGTAGTAGATCGCAAAACCAAGCAAAAGACTGAGGAGTTCTTGCGCATAAGGTTTGGCAAAACAGACGTGCAGTTTTCGCATTTTGTGCGGATGTGAAAGAATTTTTAGAGGCAAACTATGGAAAGTGTTCTCTTCAATAATAAAAGTAAAGTTCCCGTCGGTTGGTATGTCATCGCACGATCAGATGAGATTAAGCCTGGTCAGGTAAAAGAAAAATTCCTTCTTGGGAAAAAATTTGCGCTTTTTCGCACGGAGAAGGGCGAGGCCAGGTTATTGCTGGCCAAATGCCCGCATATGGGCGCTAGTCTGGCTTATGGTGTGGTGAAGGGCGACGTATTGGTGTGCCCCTTTCATCATATGCATGTGGACGGGGCGGGGAAATGCCAGTCGTTTCCAGCCGAAGAGGCCG
The DNA here is from genome assembly GCA_964478795.1 of uncultured Bdellovibrionales bacterium. Lineage (GTDB taxonomy): Bacteria > Bdellovibrionota > UBA1018 > CAIPTA01 > CAIPTA01 > JAKFYM01. The sequence goes on from CAYZLH010000223.1 coordinate 2,203, forward strand.
CCAAGGAAAAATTCTCCGTGCCGGCCTTTCGCGTGGATGAGCGGTGGGGGCAAATCTGGTTTCATGCCGGAGATAATCCGCTGTATACCCTAGATTCCTTTGCTAAAGACGTAGACGGTCTCGAGTATATGCTTTTCTCGCGCGCCAGCTACAACCCGCATTTTCATGTGATGGTACCCAATGCGCTCGATTATGTGCATTTTGATGTAGTTCACGGCTTGGTGGCCAAGGTGTTTGAGTTTTCCCGAAAGGAACAAAGTCTACGGGCGCACATTAACTTTGAGATTACCAAACGTGCGCCACCGCTTTTTCATTTTCTCGGTCTGAAGACCATGGAGTTAATTTTTGAGACTTATGGCGGGAATAATTATTTGGTGCAGATACTTCAGCCGTTTCGCATGAGTTTTCTCACGAGTTACGCCCAAGCCAATGAAGGCGGCACGCTTTCATCCACGGCGGCCTTTTTTCCGAAAGGAAATATTCTGGCCAAAATCACTGGCGTGGAACTCATTTTGCGCTACTTACGGATGGGCTTGATCAATGCGTTTTTTGCTGATGACGTGAAGGTCATTCGGCATATTGATTTTTCGCCGAAATTTACCACTCACGATAAATACTACGTGGAATACGTAAAATATATTAACCAACTGCAGGCCTGGCGCGAGTTCTAACGTGAACTCTAGCGACGAGCGGGCGTGGGTAAAGTCGGGATAACCGCTTCCAGCGTCTTTTCAAGACTCACTTTGGCCTCAGCTAAATCACCACTCACATGGATGAAGCCGTTGCCATACATTCGCTCTGCCAAGGGAGCATCTTTGTATTGTTCGTAGTACCAGCCTCCGAGATAGCCAATGAAGCCGCACAAAAACATTCCGGCGTCGCGGTCGTCGAGACGGGCAGGAAGATGAGGTTCCGAAGCCCCATTCACACTGTCGATTATCGCCGCAAAAGGTAGGAGCGCAGGAAATGTTGTTTTTGTTTTTAGCGAGTCGGGAATAGCATAGGCCACCTCAACTCCAATCTTGGAGGGTAGCTTTTCTGAAGCGAACATATTTTGGTAATGCGCAGGGAACTTCGTTTCGACCTCCCAGGGGCCTTGGCCTTTGCCGAAGGAGAGAATGAGGGCGGGCCTCAATTCTTGGGTGATTCGCTGAAAGTCGTTATAGGTAGCTGCGAAGTCTACCGGAAAATTTCCGTGGCCGATATCGTCTGCGGAATTCGCAAACTCTGGAAAATAGGCATAAATATCATAACCCGAGTTCCGCCAGTTTTGGCCTTTCCAAACCCCGCCGTTCACCGCGGGATCGGGGCTGTACTCTCGCAACATATCATTGGTGGGCGACCAGTATCCCGTGATGAGCACGGCCCGATTGGCAAAGGCCGAGGCGCTAAGGAAAGTGCCGAGGATAACTAAAGAGAGTAAGTAGATTTGCTTCATTTTCGGCCTTCCGAGTGATCCTAAAGTTTTAGGGGTTGGGTCGTTGTTAGAGGCGGGATCCTACCGTTATTTGATCTCTGGAGTCAAGTAAGGTTGGGGCGCCGTGAGATCTGCCCAGTCGTGGCCATAACTAGCTAAAATCAAAGAGCTTCCTTTTTCTTGACCAAAACACTTTATTTGCCTAAAATGCCGCATTGCGTTCTAAGTGTCGAATATAGGCTTGAGGTTTTCGTGCAGCTCCCAAAACCAATCGGATATCTAAGTTTCCTCGCCCTTTTGGCTTCTCCTTTTGCCGAGCAAGCCTTGGCTCGTGAAACTGCCCGAGTGTTACCAGCTGGAATTTATCGGGCTCGTTTGGTCGGTGTGGTAACCTCCGATGTTTCTGAAACTTTTAACGAAAAAGGCCAATCTCAGGGCCTGGCCTACAGTCTCAATCGCTCCCTCACCGTAAATGATCTTTCGGCTAATGCCGATGTGGTTACCGGCCAAAAACTTCAAACATTGATTACCTCTCTAAATACGCTTGATCCCGGACTCGGCACCAAGTTAGCCAACTCCGCGGTGAATCTCTATTCAGACCTTTCTGTGCAACAACAGATTTCTTTGTTCGCCCTAGAGAAGGGTTTTACTGATCGTCTGAGCATAGGAATACGGGCTCCCATTATTCGTCGCTCGGTGCGGAATCGATTCTCTGTGGATCCGAACCAAACTGCTGGCGCCATTAGCGGTGTAGTTGGAGAAATTTCTGCGGATGTGCAGGCCGGTCTGGGGATCTTGGCTGCTCTCGATACCGCCTCCTTTGAAAAATCACTATTTACGGCCAAGGGCTATCAAGCTCCTCGTGACTTTGAAAAAACTCAGTTAGGCGATGTGGAATTCGGTGGAAAATACAATTTTTATCGCTCCGATGAATTTTACTCTTCTGTTCTGTTGGGATTCGGTGCTCCCACTGGAGCCAAAGCCGAACTCGATAATCCTTTTGATAAAGGAAACAGCAAAGAGGCTTGGTGTTACGCCGTGCAATTGTTGCAAGAAGTTTATCCAGCCAAAGGACTTACATTTGGTGGAGCAGCCAAAGTCGGCTACAGCTTGAAAGACACTCGCGATCGCGCCGTCCCTAAGAGCGAAAATGATTCCTTACCCAGCTTGCTCCCACAGGATGGACAAGTGCAAAGTGTGACTCGGCAACGAGGACGCCAATTCGAATCTGAACTTTCGGCCCATTATAAGTTTGGTGGAGACAAGTTTGGAGTATGGAGTGCGTATCAGTATTCGAACAAATCCGCCGATCGTTTTTCTGGACCAGGCAATTTGTATTATTCGGGCTTAGAAAAGAACTCCGATTGGACCCTGCAAGCTGGCGAGGTTGGCGTGGAGTTCTCCACCATCCCCTTATTCCGTAAAGGTAGCTTTAAGGTGCCTATGGAAGTTTCTCTTACCTATAACCGTGCATTAGAAGGAAAAAACACCCCGCGTGTATCCTACACTCGCATGGATCTCATGGTTTATTTTTAAGGAACAATTCCAATGAAAAAACATCTATCTATTTTCGGAATCGCGCTAATCTCCACTGCTTGCGCCGTGGAAAAAAACGAACCAAATCGCATTACGAATCCTAGTGAAAATTTTGGCATGGTTAATGG
>CAYZLH010000224.1:0-3425 GCA_964478795.1 uncultured Bdellovibrionales bacterium
CTTCCTGCGGATGAGAAGTCTCGAGTGCACGATACGTACCAAGAGTTTCTTTTGGGGTTGGATGGATTTTTGGGAGAATTATCAATACCCCCAGGAGTATCTACGCGCTGGAAAAAGGAAATAAGCGAAGATCTAAGGGCATTGCTGGACTTTATTTTTTCAAAAGACGAGAGCGCCGCTCTTTCTGAGTTTTTTGTGAAAAATGAAAAGATGGATTTGTATCGTCAGCAAAAATTTTCAGAAGAATACCCTGAATTTTCTGGCCGCCTTTTGAGGCACCAATCACGGAGAGGGGGGCTGCATGGATTTCCAAACCATACCCGGATCTAATCACGCGAATCTCCGAGCGTTAGTGCTCAATAGAACTTTTGCTGTCTACGACGGACTATTTTTTCGCGCGCTAAAGGAACTTCCTTGGAATCAGTGGTTTAAAGAAGAAGAGCGCCCCCTGTTTTGTAGAGATCGGTACCTCGAAAGAATTACTGAATGGATTCTTTCCTCTAAAACAAATTCAATTACAGGGATGGATCGTTTTTCACGTCGAGACTTAATTAACGGAACAACCCAGAGTTTTGATGATGCCTATTATCGCCATCGCAATAAAAGGTTGAGGTTTTTTCGCGGTGAGTACGCCTATCATCGGCGCGTGTTTTCAAACTGGATGTTTCTTGAAGATGCGGCGTTAGATAAGAATGATTTTGTGATACTTTCACAGCCCTTTTGTTCCACTGGTGATACTCACCCACAAATGGCAGAACTTCTTCGAGATGCTGAATCAATCGGTGTGCCGGTAATATTAGACTGCGCCTATTTTGGTACATGTGCCGGTGTGAATTTTCAGTTTGATGCCAATTGCATAGAGTCAGTTAGTTTTAGTTTAACAAAGGGGTTGGGTCTTGGTGATATCCGTTCTGGAATTCGGTTTAGCAATTTGCGAGATCCCAGTCCGATCCAACAGCACAATGATTATCATCACACGGTATTAGCCGCAGCCCGAATTGGTCTTTATATGATGGATCTTTTTTCAGCGGACCATATACCAACAAAGTATCGGGAGGCGCAGAGATCCATTTGCGATGATCTGGGGGTTCAGCCCACAAGATGCATGCACCTAGCATTGGGGGGCACTGGCTGGGAGGAATTTACTGTGGATGGCCGATATCAAACTCTCGGGATTCGCGATCTTGTAAAGCAGCGTCAGCTAGGGAAAATCTAGTGAATTTATATTTTTATCTTTTTCTATTTCTTTGGGCCCCCCTATCTTTTGCCGAGTCTGCTGGAGATCTTTGGGCGTCCTTTCTGAAAAAGCCGGACGCACATGAATTTATTCCTAACAATTCTTTTGCTGGGTATGCGATCGACGACACTGTTTTTGATCTAATGCGTGGCGGGGTTTTGATTCAATTTCCGTCCCCCGATAGTCAGTCGAGAGACAATGTCGAAATTTTCGAGTCACTGCTAAAAAAAGCACCGCCCGATCTCGGCATTACCGTGATTTTCCCTCCAGGTGAATACAATTTTTCCAGGCAACTAAAAATTCAGCGGTCAAAAGTGCGAATTCGCGGCGCGGGCGTTGGGAAGACAATATGGAAATTTACTAAATCCTTGTGGGAGATCTTACCTGCCAAAATGGAAGATGGTCGATCACCATTTGCATGGTCGCGTGGACTGGTAGAGATATCCCCTCCCGTTTCGGCAGACGATGATTTTAATGGATGGGATGAGGGGAAACATCTCGCCGCCGTGATTGGGGCCAATCCAGTCGGGGCAAGAAAAATTCAAGTAAGTGCGAAGCGGATACCCAAACCCGGCCTCTATTTAATGAGATGGAAGCTGGAGAAAAAAAATGCACTTTCTTATATGGCGGGAAAAGAAAATGATCAATGGCTAGCCGAGGCGAAGCACTGGAAGAATCGGAAATATCTCTATTGGCCCATTAGGATCCAAGCGACGAAAGGGAAGTTTGTAGAGCTAGAGCAGCCGCTCCGCTTGCCGATTTTGAATTCAGATCGGGTGGATTTGTACGAACCACCCAAGCATCTAACGCAGATTGAAATTTCTGGCCTCACCTTAGAAACGAATCGATTATCGGCGAGCAAGCACTTATTGGAGCGGGGCTTTAACGGATTCTTTTTTCATCGGGTAGTCGGTGGAATTATCCACAATGTGGACGTAAGAAATGTGGACAATGGCTTCCTATTGAACTCCGTTAAGAACGTTTCGCTCAGCAAAATCTCTATACTAGGAAACTTATCCACACATCATGGGACTTTTCACAAATATGCCGACGACTGTCTTGTGGAAGAATTCAACTTTCAGGCGCCAATGATTCATGGTTTAAATGCCGACCTTCGCGGTTCTGGGAATGTGTGGCGGGCGGGGAAATTAAGGTACGGCACCATTGATATGCACCGAGGTATGCAGTTTGACTTAATTCGCACAAACATTGAATTTGAAACGAATTCTGGTGATTCTGGCGGTGATGCCGATGCGGGGCCAATGCAGGGACGACGAGTCGTACACTGGAATCTACGAGTCGGGGGTGGGCAGTGGAAGAATATTTTTTCGCCAGAATTTTTTCCATTTGGGGCATTGGTTGGAATTCGTGCTGGGAAAGATATCCCTGTAGGAAGTACTCCGGCCCACACGAAGATAATAGATATCAACAAATCCGTGCTTCCCGTTGATCTATATTCAGCCCAAGTTCAGGAGCTGCGAATTAAGGCGCAGGCGAAGTAAATTCGTCTTTCTGGTCACCCCAATAACGTAGAAATGGACGAATTCCAGCTGGTAACCAAATTCCCGGCTCTTTTTCCGCGAATGCCGTGTGAATCGAATTAGTGGGGCGTAAGTTTAAATTTTTACAAATGAACTGATATTCCGATGAGTATTTTTCCTGCAAAAAGTCGGAGCCGAACTCGCGCATAAAATTGAGGCCAATGGCCATCGAAGACTGAACTTCCATTGCAAAATCGTTGGTGATAGTAACGGGTCCAGGGTGCCGGTCACGAGCATAGCGCACGCCAGCTCGGTGGGAGCCCAAGCCCAAACCTTTGGACAAGCTAAAAGAAATCGTTTGAATGGCTGGATGATCATAGTGGAATTGAATGTTCTTGGTACAGCCGATCCAAGCTGAATCAATGTGTACGGGAATCCCCTTTTCCTGGCAGATCGTGAGAATCTCTTTCGTTTGTGGGTGGAGATCGCCAAACCAGCAAAATGGCATTCCAAGAACAAGAATATCATCTCGTTCTAGTTGGGAAACTTTTTTATAGGGGAATGAGTCTCGCATTCTTTTGAAGTAGGGATATTCATTTTCCAAACACACGAGTCGATCACCGAAAGAGATAATAAGATCGTCGAGAGCATGAGTCACTCCAGAAATAAAATCGCGGTGTGGAAAAGCTTCGAGTCCTGTCAACTTA
>CAYZLH010000224.1:3441-5262 GCA_964478795.1 uncultured Bdellovibrionales bacterium
GCAAAAAATTCTTTTTTAGATTTTGGTCACGCAATAGTTCGCCAGAAATGCCGCCTTTAAGAAGTTCGCCAAACTTTCGATCATACATGGGGCGAAAGCGAGACCACTGTAGGTACTTTCGGTGGGCCTCCCAGTCAAAGCTCGAGCGGTCAAAATTAGATTGAATTTCTAGATTCAAAACCTATTTCCTTTCTCTTCCATCATAGGGGCGCCGGCAGTGCTGCAGGTGGAATTACATGTGGGGTGTAAGGAATTATCACTCCCGCTCCAAGAGTTAGGAAGCGTTTTTTGGAACCAGGGGTTTTGCAATATCTCTGTAATAGAAAAATGAGCTAGTGAATTAAAGTTTTTTGTTTCGAGGGGAAAAAAATGCTGTCGATGCCAGTCTCGCTTAACTTGTGTGGGAGAGTACTTCCAATCATGCATCCAACAACAAGGCCAAACCAAGCCTTCGAAATCTAAATAGAGCGAGTTCTCTTTGAGGGCACGGCATGAAATCTTCCTGCCAGCTTCGAGGATCTTTAGTTGCGAAAATTTAGCAACTAAAGATTCGTCTGTTGGGGGGGCTTCGGGCTGCTGAAACAAGTAAGTCTCTTCTGCTGGTGAGTAATTTTTACGAACCTCAAAGCGGTAACAGCCGAGTTCCACAGCGAGAGCCTTGGCCAAGTCTACTTGGTGCCTATTATGAGCGAATTCAATAAATTTCCAAACAGCCCGACCGCCATGTTTAATGAAATGTCGAAGGTTGCGCATTACGCGGTCAAATTCGACCCCCCTCCGGTACAGATGATTCGTATCGGCTAGGCCATCGATGGAAAATTTCACCAAGCCCTTTTTTTGCGCCGAAAGTTGGCCCATGCGCTCCCAAAACTCCAGCGTACCCAAAGAACCATTGGTGTGAATGTTCCAGCGAATATTGGGTCGAGTTTCAGCCAGCCAAGTTAAATGATCTTCAATTTTTGGTGAGGCTAGTGCGTCTCCGTAGTTTCCACAAAAGAATATCTCCTTGAGGTTCTGCAAGAGAGGGTCGTTCAGGGCTTTTTGCAACATCGATAAGGGTAAGGTCTGACCTTTCGGAAGGTGGGCGTTGCTGTTGCCGAAAAAATCTTGGCGGCTGCAGAAGAGGCACATGGCATTACAACTGGTAGTAAAATCAATCTGAAGGCGCTCTATGGGCCGAATATACATAGATTGAATTTATATGAAAAAGGGAAGAAATGCCTAGGAAAGGATGGCGCGCCGGGCCATGGGAGTGAAGAGGATTCCGTTGGCTCACGTGAAGTCTTGCGTTTACAATCTTCCCTATGGCAAAGGCAGCATTATTTGGATTGGGTCCCGTTGGTTTGGCGACGGCCTATCAGCTTCTACATGACGGACATGAAGTGCATGGTTTCGATACGGACACCAAATTGACTCAAGCATTGTCCGATGGACATTTCACTCGAGCGCGAGATCTGGCGGATGAATTGAATCGCTTTCGCGGCCGCCTTTTTTTCTATCATGAGTCGTTTTCTACAATTCCAAAAACTGACGCTCAGGTGATCTGTGTTGGCACGCCATCGAAGGGTGATGATTTGGACTATAGTTCTTTGGTTCAAGTGTTTGAGCATGCACTAGATCAACAGAAGTATGGTGGTTTACCCCATTTTATTGTTCGCTCTACTACGCGACCAGGAACCATCGAAAAACATATTCTGCCGCTTTTGGCGAAGGTGTCAAATAGTACACTTTCTTATTACCCCGAATTTTTGCGAGAAAAGTTTATTCGTGATGATTTAAAGTCTCCACCGCTAAGCGTGGTTCATCACATGAACGCTAGAG
>CAYZLH010000225.1:0-5256 GCA_964478795.1 uncultured Bdellovibrionales bacterium
CACCTGATCCAATACTGATTTCAGTTTTTCCAACTGCTCAGCAGTAAGCGCGAATAAATCAGTGGCGCCTACTTCCGCCACAGCCTTTTTCACAGCTTCGTAGTGGTGCGGATGCACAAAGGTGGTATCCAATTTATCCGAGCCATTCATGATGCGTAAAAATCCAGCTACCGATTCAAACTTCTCGGCCAGACCAGACACTTTTCGCAAATCTTCTCGTGTCTGGAATGCGCCGGCTTCCCGGGCTTTCACTACGGCCTTCGCCAACTCCTGATCCATGCCTGATACGTGAGCCAGCACGTGGGCCGGAGCAAAGTTGGGATCGACGCCCACGAAGTTCACGGCAGCTTCCATGGTTTGCCCGAGCGAGGCCCGGAGCTTTCCTTGGTTCACTTCGTGTTGTAATTCGCCCAAGCTCAAAAACTTGGTGTCCAAGCGAAGGATCATGCTCATGGGATCTTGTAAGAAACGAGCCACAAACACGGCACGCCGGGAATTTACATCGAGGGCCGGAACTTCTTCCTTACCGGCCGGACTCGAAGCATAAATGCTCGAGGTGTGCTCGTGAACGCTTACGATTGGTAAATTTCGCCCAGCTTCATCCAAAATCTTCTTAAAGCTTTCGCGCACCTCTTTGGAGCGCGGACCATGAGCCACGGCCATTGCTTCAATTTTTAGATTTTCTAGACTCTGCAAGAATTCTTGTTTGCTGGTATCGGTGATCTCTTCCAGCTTGAAGGGCATCTGCAACAACAGTTTGCCTTCTTGATCTAATAGCGCCAGCGAGCAGGGGTGGTTAGCGGTGCCAGGATCAATTCCCACCACAGCTTTGCGACCCAAACCAGGACGCAGAATTTTTTTCCGCAACACTTCGCCAAAGGTTTCAATCACGTGCTTTTCGGATTCTTCTTTGAGGTGACGGTGCGCTTCGTTTTCCATCACGGTAAATACCGAGCCTTTGAGCGCCAAGCGGGCCGCTTGCACCAAAACTTCCGCACCGATGGACTCTTTCATAGGACAAGCAAACTCTTCAAAATTTTCCATCAACACGCCCTCATCGGGACGCTCGAACGAAAGCGAGAGTTCATCTTCCATCCAGCCCTTACGCATCATCAAATAACGGTGACTCGAGCTAGGCTTTTTGAGTGAACCAATGGGCTCCTGATATTCAAAAAACTTAGCGTACTTGGAATTTTGCTTCGATTTCGTGCCTTTACTGGCCCGCAATTTAGAGCGGCGAAACACAGCGGCGCGTACCAAAGAACGAAGTTCAAACGTTTCGGCGATCCGTTCCACCAAAATATCTTGTACGCCCTTAATCACGCTGTCAGCATCGGGGTATTTTGATTCCGATTTGGCAAACGTGGCTGCTTTTTCCAACAAGGTGTCGCCGGGAATTTCTGCCACTTCTTGGCCGTGAGCCTTGGCCCACAGATAATCGGCGAGGGGAGCTAGGCCGGCATCCTTAGCTTGTACGCCAAGTGTCTGTCGCTTCAATTTAAAAGGAGCATAGAGATCTTCGAGACGATCCAAATCAGTGGAACGTTCAATTTGTAATTTCAGCTCGTCGGTTAATTTCCCTTGAGCTTGAATCTCACTAAGCAAATGTTTCTGTTTGCGTTCAATTTCTTCCCACTCAGTAAGCGACTCTTTCAAGCGGTAGAGATCACTGCTCTTCAATCCTTCCGTGAGCTCCCGGGCAAAAAAGGCAAGATAGGGAACGGAAGTTCCACCGCGCATTTTTTCCACCGCGGCCATCATCCCGCGCAGAGTAAAGCCGGGGTATTGGCGCTTTAGCCAATGCTCCATCGGGGTCTTGGGTTTAATATCTTTGGGATCCTGTTTCACTTCTACGGCAGAAGTTTCAGTATCCAGTTGGGGGGAAGTTTCGGAATGATCCATAGTTCCTCAAAAAAGTTGAAAAGATTCACACTTTTTCTACTACAGCGGCAGTGCCAAAGGCAACCAATCGCAGCTGATCTAGGCCCGGATCGAGATGATTTGTTTCGGCAAAGGTCTGCAACTGAAAACCAACTACGGCATTGGCCCCACGCTGCAGGGCGAGTTTCTGCAATTCTCGCACGAGAATTCGAATTTGGATGGTGAGCTGAGAGTCCGGAATCTCTGACTCAGTGCGACTCCCCACTCTTTTTAGCTCTTTTTGTAATTTCGCCTGTGCTTCATCTTCGCGAAACAATTTTCGGGGGATGGAGCGATGCGCTGTAATTAACCCAAAGCTCTCGCGAATACTCACGCCTAAAAGCGGATCCACCAGAACCATTACGTCTTTTTCCCCGCGCGGCAACTCCACTGCTGGCGCACCTTCACCGAGCGGCAAATCGGCATCGGGAATGGCGGCCAAGTCGCCGAGAGCCTCTTCTTCTTCAGAAAAAGACGATGCCGGAAAATGAACGGAAATTTCTGCTTCCACGCCTAACTCTCGGGCCATTTTACGAAAGGCTACTGCTTGATATTCCGAAAGCTGACTAAAAATCGGCGACTCATTTTTCCAAACATCTTCGGGAAAACCAAAGGCACTGCCCACAACTTTTAAGCGATCCGTCATCGCGGCAAAATTTTTCAACGTAATCTGAAAGGTCGGCACGGAGAGAGCATCCATGGCGCGGGCTTGAATGGGTTCCACCGATTCGGTCTCGACCAAATCCATCACCCCGGCGCTAAGCATTTCTTCCACGGCAATGGCCGGATTAGAGTTTTCATTGGGATCCGGAAAATCCATCGCTTCCGCAGCAGCATCGGCCGCAAAATCTTCCATTATTGGCTGCACAGAGGTGGGTTCGGGCGCGGCTTCCACCTGCGGACCACCATCTTCCGGGGGCAGTGGTAGATCACCCTCGGCAATCACAAAGGCATGTTGGCTGGCTTCACCGCCTGCCAACTTTTCTAATTCCGCGGCAAGGGCGGGATCCATATCCATGGCTGCGGGATTTGGTGTGTCTTCGCTCATCGAAACCTCTAACTACCGACCGTGGCAGTTTTTGTATTTCTTTCCACTTCCACAGAAACATGGATCGTTACGACCCAGTTTTTTATCATTTCTTACTGGTTCCTGTGGTGCTTCTTCTTCTTCGCCGCGGCTCATTTTCATGGGCACGTTGCGCTCCATTTTCTCTTCAAATCGCTCAATAACTTTTTCTTCCTGCTGAGGCGCCAGATGTACGTTGAAAATCTTGGCAATCACATCTTGCTTAATTTGGGCATCCATCATCTTAAACATGAGGAAGCTTTCTTTTTTGTATTCTAGTAGCGGATCTTTTTGAGCATAGCCACGTAAGCCGATTCCTTCGCGCAAGTGATCCATGCGTAGGAGGTGATCTTTCCAGAGTTGATCGATGGTGGAGAGCGAAAACATTTTTTCCACTTCACCAATGAAATTCCCCAACTCCTGCACTTTTTCCTGGTAACGCGCCTTTAGCTTCTCAAAGATAGCCATGCTGAGCGAGGCCGTATTCGGCTTACCTTGCACATCTTTAGGCTCCACACGCAATGAAGGATGGAAAACGGATTGCAATGCCTTATTTAACTCATCCCAGTTCCATTCATCCATGGGCTGTTTGTCATGGCCATAATCCACGGCTAAGCCTTCAGCTAGGAAATACATGAAATCTTCCAATAGATCCTTTTGGGAGTCGTTGGTCAGAATTTCCCGGCGCATGCCGTAGATAATCTTGCGCTGCTGGTTCATCACATCGTCGTACTGCAAGAGATGTTTACGAATATCGAAGTTGTGACCTTCCACTTTTTTCTGCGCATTTTCGATGGCGCGGGAGAGCCACGGATGTTCAATGGGCTCATCATCTTCTAGGCTCGATCCCATTAAATTTTTGATACGGTCACCACCGAACACGCGGAACAAATCATCTTCCAAGGAAAGGTAAAATTTCGAGGCGCCGGGATCGCCTTGTCGACCGGCTCGTCCGCGCAGCTGATTGTCGATACGTCGGCTTTCGTGCCGTTCGGTACCCATAATGAGGAGACCGCCGGCAGCTACCACCACCTCTTTGTCTTTTTCACATTGCTGTTTGTATTTTTTCAAAACCTCAGTGTAGGTGGGATCTTCCTCGGCCACTTCACTTTTCGCCATGAATTCCGCATTACCACCGAGGAGAATATCCGTTCCTCGTCCGGCCATGTTGGTGGCGATGGTCACTTGTTTGGATCGTCCGGCCTGCGCAATAATTTCTGCCTCACGCTCGTGATGTTTCGCGTTCAAAACGTTATGGGGAATGCGATGTTTTTTCAGTATCGCTGAGATAGTTTCACTTTTCTCGATGTGCACTGTTCCCACCAAAACTGGCTGACCCTTTTCATAACAAGTCTGAATGTCTTTCGCGATGGCATTGTATTTTGAGGGGAGATCTTTGTAGATCACATCATCGTGATCCACGCGGCGAGTGGGTTTGTTGGTGGGAATCACCAACACATCAAGCTTATAAATATTTTTAAACTCCACCGCTTCGGTATCGGCAGTACCGGTCATCCCGGCGAGTTTTTTGTACATCCGGAAATAATTCTGGAAGGTGATGCTAGCGAGAGTTTGGTTTTCGTTCTCGATGTCCACGCCTTCTTTGGCTTCCACGGCTTGGTGCAAACCATCACTCCAGCGGCGACCAGGCATGATCCGGCCGGTGAACTCGTCCACGATCACTACCTTGCCATCACGAACCACATAGTCCACATCGCGTTTGAAAATCGCGTGGGCCTTTAGGGCCTGTTGTACGTGATGGAGAGTCTCGATATTAATTGGATCATACAAATTTGGAATATTGAGCAGTTCTTCAACCTTGCCGATCCCTGTTTCATTAAGGGAGGCGGTCTTAGACTTTTCATCGATCACAAAATGCTCTTCCCGCTTTAGGTAGGGGATGATTTTGTTGATGGTAAAATATTTATCAGAACTCTCATCGGTGGGACCAGAGATAATCAACGGAGTTCTCGCTTCGTCGATCAAAATGGAATCCACTTCGTCCACAATGGCGAAGTTGTGCTCACGTTGCACATAATCTTCCAAGCGAAACTTCATATTGTCGCGCAGATAATCAAAGCCAAATTCGTTGTTGGTTCCGTAGGTGATATCGCAGCCATAGTTTTGCTGCCGCTCCTGATCGTTCAAGCCATGCACGATCACGCCCACCGAGAGACCGAGGAAACTATACAATTTTCCCATCCACTCAGAGTCACGCTTGGCCAAATAGTCGTTCACCGTAATTACGTGTACGCCCTTGCCCTCGAGCG
>CAYZLH010000226.1:0-5233 GCA_964478795.1 uncultured Bdellovibrionales bacterium
AGGTGTTTTCTCACTAATTGGCGACGATCGTCTTAGTATTCACGAATTCTCGAATTCCAAACGAAGAAAGCTCTCGACCGTAACCGGATTCTTTCACGCCCCCAAAGGGCAAGCGAGAATCAGATCGCACAAAATCATTGAGAAAACAGGACCCCGCTTCAATTTCTTTTTGCAAAATTTCTATGCCCCTGGCTTCGTCCTTTGTAAATAGGGCTGCTCCCAGGCCAAAAGAGGTGGAGTTCGCCAAGCGAATGGCCTCGGAAGTGTCGGCCGCCTCAATCACGCTAGCCACAGGGCCAAACGTTTCCTCGCGGAAGATAGTCATGCTTTCCTTAATCCCAGCGAGAATTGTGGGAGGATAAAAATAACCTTTACCCGCCGATATTTTTCCTCCGAGCATCAACTCGGCCCCTTCTTCCACAGCGCGCGACACTTGCTGGTGTAAGTCTTCTCTAAGATCTGCTCGCGCCAGAGGGGCAATTTCGGTCTGTAAGGTTTCCGCAAAAAGCGCAAGAAATTCTCGATACACCTTGGTGTGCACGATGAATCTTTTGGCAGAAATGCAGCTTTGCCCAGAATTGAGTAATCGCGATTTCGCTGCAAGCTTCGCTGCTAAGTTCAAATCCGCATCGGCCAAAACGATAAATGGATCGGATCCCCCTAGCTCCAGCACACATTTTTTCACCTGCCTTCCAGCTTCAGCGGCGATGGCTTTGCCCACTGGGGTCGAACCAGTGAACGAAACCGCCGAAATCGCCGGATGTGAAATCCAATGGGAGGCCTCATTGCCTGGCACCACTATCGTGCGAAATAATTGTTTGCCATCCGTCGCCTCCAGCCAAATTTTTTCCATTGTGAGTGCACATCCAGTTACGTTGCTGGCGTGCTTCAGGATGATTCCATTACCTGCGGCGATGGCGGGAATGGCTGCGCGAAAGGCCTGCCAGAAGGGAAAATTCCACGGCATGATGGCGTATACGATTCCCAGTGGCTCAAACGCCACAAATGATCGCTTCGCTGATGACTCTACTTCGACTGTTCGTAAAAATTCTTCTGACTTTTCTGCATAAAAGTCCGCGCAGCTCGCGCATTTTTCCACTTCCGCCTCGGCCTCGGCCAGAGTTTTCCCCATCTCCACGTGGATAATTTGTGCATAAGCCGCTCGTCCGGCGCGCAAAATTTTTGCTAATTTCTGTAGAACCAATGATCGCTCGTGGTGAGAAGATCGGCGCCAACTTCTCTGCACCTTGGCCACGCTATCGATCCAGTTGGCGACCTCTTTGGCCGAAGATACAGGATATTCTTGGAGAACTTCCCCGTTTTGTGGAGAGCGGGTGTGCAGGGTTTTCATTCCGTTACTTTACAATATCTTCGCCTTCCAATATAGCTCAACCATGGACACCGATCGGATAAAGATTGAGCCGAGCTGGAAAAATGCGCTACTCGACGAATTTACTGCTCCTTATATGGAGGAGTTGCGCGGCTTTTTGGTAGAAGAAAACAAACAAGGGAAAAAGATTTTCCCCCCGGGTCCGAATATATTCCGCGCCTTTGACCTCACGCCTTTAGAGCAAGTGAAGGTTGTAATATTGGGGCAGGATCCCTATCACGGAGAAAAACAAGCCCATGGTCTTTCTTTTTCCGTTCAAGAGGGCGTACGTTTTCCGCCTTCCTTGTTAAATATTTTTAAAGAGCTGCAATCCGATTTGCAGATTCCCATTCCAAAGTCTGGAGATCTCTCCGGCTGGGCCAAACAAGGAGTGTTGCTCTTAAACTCGGTGTTGACGGTGGAGGAAGGAAAAGCCGCCTCTCATCGAGCGAAAGGCTGGGAGAAGTTTACCGATGCGGTGATTCGGAAATTAGGTCAAAGAGAAGATCCGATCGTCTTTATCTTGTGGGGTGCTTTTGCTCATTCGAAAATTCCGATGATTTCCGTGCCCCCGCACGCCATTTTGAAGAGCGTGCATCCGTCTCCGCTCTCGGCGTATAATGGATTCTGGGGATCGAAACCGTTTTCTAAAACCAACGAATTACTAAAGCAGTGGAAAAAAACGCCCATTGATTGGGCGGCCTTATGACCAAAAAATCTAGTTCAAAAATTGCCGACTCCAAACAAACGGAGCGAGCTTCCTGGGGTCTAATCACTCCGGTGGAACCCATGCAAAATCAAGTGCGAGTGATTGTGCTACAGCACCCGCAGGAACCCGATAAGGAATTGGGCACTGCCGCTTTGTTGGCGCGCGCGTTGGAAAATGCCGAAGTAAAAGTGGGCTTGTCGTGGCGATCCTTTAAAGCCATTGCCGGTGAAGATGCCGTGCCAGGGGATTGGGCGGTTTTGTATCTCGGTGCTCAAGGGAAATCGTTTTTGCGCGAAGTAAATTTTGCTTCCAAAAAAGGGGAGCCATTGACGGAGCGTTTTCCCGTCAAAGGGATTGTTTTGCTGGATGGCACTTGGAGCCAAGCCAAAGCTTTATGGTGGCGAAATGCCTGGCTGCTGAAGTTGAAACGAATTGTGATTCAGCCGAAAAACCCTTCCATCTACGGAAGATTGCGGAAGGAACCGCGCCGGGAAGCGGTTTCTACTTTGGAATCGGCAGCCATTGCGCTTGGCGATTTAGATCCCAATGGCGAAAAAATTCGCGAGCATTTACTTTCATCCTTCCGCAAGATGCTACAAATCTATCGTGATCAGAAAAAGGCTTAATCGCCGATCGGAATCGCTTTAAAGGCCTCGGTGGCCTCCAAAAGTTTTTCCATAATCCCATTTTCCATGGCGGCGTGACCGGCATCGGGCACGATATGGAGCTGCGCTTCGGGCCAGGCTTTATGCAAATCCCAGGCATTTTTCACCGGGCACACCACATCGTATCGACCATGCACAATTACGCCTGGAATTTGGCGAATCGCTTCTACATGCTCGAGTAAATAATTATCCGTCTCGAAAAAAGCATTGTTGGTGAAATAGTGGTTTTCGATCCGCGCGAATTCTAGCGCGTGTTTGGCATCTTCAAATGAATCAATAGATTCCTGCTTGATGATTAATCGAGAAGTCGCTGCTTCCCATTTGCTCCACGCCTTAGCGGCCTCTAGGCGAACTTGTTCGTCCGGGCCGGTCAGTCGCTTGTGGTAGGCGGCCACGAAGTCATTCCGCTCTTCTTCGGGAATTGGTTTTACATATTCATCCCAAATATCCGGAAAAATCTTGGAAGCTCCATCTTGGTAGAACCACTGAATCTCTTCTTTGCGGCAAAGAAAGATTCCACGCAGGATGAGTCCTTTTACCTTGGCGGGATATTTCGTGGCATAAGAAAGCGCGAGTGTGCTGCCCCAGCTACCGCCAAACACAATCCAAGATCTTAGCCCTAAATGTTTGCGGATTAGCTCAATGTCATGCACGAGATCCCAGGTGGTATTTTCAGCTAGTTCCGCGGTGGGTTTGCTCTTTCCGCAGCCCCGCTGATCAAACATTATAATGTGATAGTGGGCGGGGTCGAAAAATCGGCGATAGGCCGGAGCGGTGCCGCCCCCCGGTCCGCCATGGAGGAAGAGTATGGGTTGTCCCTCGGGATTTCCACTTTGCTCAAGGTAGATTTCGTGCAGGGCCGAAGCCTTCAGTATTTCGGTTTTGAAAGGTTCAATTTCGGGAAAAAGTTCAGCCATGACGTCGATAGTAGCGCCGAAGTGGGAATTCGCACCTAGAAAAAGCTGACTTTTCTGCCACTAAATAAGCGGTATTTATTCCTCAGAGGGGAAATTGGGTGAAAGGAAAAAGTTACAGCAGGAATTTCACTGAATTTTTCATTGCACCATGTAAAAAGGTAATGGTGAATCGTCGACAAAAAATCCACAATCTATCAAAGCAATCGCTAAGCATATGAAATTAATTAAGAAAATTGATGGTAAAAAATATAGCCCAAAAGTGAAAAAGTTTTGACTTCGCGAGTTAGAAAGGGCTATAACGCGATCGGGCGTAAAGTCCAGAAACACGACAACCCCTCGGGAGGATATGGAAATGAACTTCAAGAAGCTACTCACTGGAGCTACCTTAGGATTGCTCTTAGTGGCAGTTAGTTCGACAACGGCGTTGGCCTCGTTAACGGCCGAGCAACGTCTCAACGATTTTAATCAGCTCATCAGCATTATTGAGCGCCATTATGGTCCTCTTCGTTGGAAGCAAACCACCATTAATTTGGATTTCAAGCGAGTAACCGCCGAGTACCACGAAAAAGTTCGTGCGGTGAAATCCGATGCCGAATTCTACCGAGTTTTGACCCAATTTATTACTGAGCTTAAAGATGGACACGTTAGTCCGATCATCCCCTCCACCTACAGAGCTGGCTTGGGTTTCATCAGTGATTACATTGAAGGCAAAGTTTTAATTGAAGATGTGAACCGTCTTCGTCTGCCAGAAATGCTCTTCCCTTTCAAAAAAGGTGATCAATTGATCGCCATTGGCGGGGTTCCTGTTGAGCAAATTATGGAAGAGATTAAGCGCGTGAGCAATACGGGTAACGAGGCTAGCTCGAACCGCATCGCCGCGGCCCGAATTTCTAACCGATTTGAGTCTGCTGGTATGGCTGTACCGAAGGGCGTAACTACGATTACTGTATTGCCCAAAGGTGCCGCTCAACCCGTGACCGTTACTGCTACTTGGGCAGTATCGGGAACTCCAATTCTTGAACTTGACGATTTGGCTGGCATGATGGACGCGGGAGTTGTGAATGCAATTCCTACGGCTGAGGACGGCGAGAGCTTCCAAAGAGAGTTGAACAAACTTTCGATTTTCAACCTCGCTCTTCCGCAAATTTTCGTAGAAAACTTGCAGAAAGCCGGATTGGCCGATATTGGCGCCAATAAGTCGATGTTTAAGCTTCCTGAAGGTGCCAAAGAACTTCCTGGCTTGCCGATTACTGCGGCGATCTATGAAGCTGCTGGCAAGAAAATCGGTGTATTGCGAATTCCTTCTTACGGTTCTGACGGATTGTTGGAAGTGTTGGCCCGGGCTCTACGCACGATGCAAAATGAAACAGACGTACTGGTGTTGGACCAAACCAACAACCCAGGTGGATCGGTTTCCTTGGTTTCTGATATTGTCAGCCTCTTCGCAGACAAAAGCTATAAAGACATGGATTTCGAAATCCGTCCTAGCTTGTCTTGGTTGAAAACCTTCCAAGATATCAACACGAAGATTGCGGAGATGTTGAAAGCCAACCCGAACGATATGGCTGCTAAC
>CAYZLH010000227.1:0-4334 GCA_964478795.1 uncultured Bdellovibrionales bacterium
CGCGACCACTCTTACTCCCGCGGGAATACTCCCGCAAATCATCTCGGCCGCGTGCTGCAAGATGCCGATCGCTTGGAAGCCCTTGGCGCTATCGGCTTAATGCGCGTGTTTTCCACTGGTGCCCGCATGGGGGCCAGATATTTTCACCCCGAAGATCCCTGGGCCAAGAAACGCGAACGCAATGATCTGGACTTCTCCATCGATCATTTCTTTACCAAACTCTTAAAGCTAGAAAATAGCTTTCAGACGGAAAAGGGAAAAGTAGAAGCCCGGCGCCGCACGCAATATTTACAAACTTTCTTAGGTCAATTGGCTACGGAAATTGGAGAAGAACTCGCATGAGACTATTGGTTGTTGAAGACGAAAAGAAAATGGCCGCGTTCTTGAAAAAAGGTTTGGTGGAAGCCGGCTATTCGGTGGACCACGCCGGCACCGGTGCCTCCGCCGAAGCTTTAGCTGGGGAAAATACCTACGACTGCTTGATTCTCGATGTAATGCTGCCCGATCAAACGGGCTTTGATACGGCCGCCAACCTACGCAAAGAAGGATACTCGGGTCCCATTTTATTTCTCTCCGCACTCTCCGGCACCAAAGATAAAGTTCGCGGCCTCGATGTGGGCGGCGATGACTACCTAACCAAACCATTTTCCTTTGATGAGTTGTTAGCACGCGTGCGCGCCCTACTCCGCCGCCAATCTGATCAAGTGAGCACTGTGATCCGTTTTTTGGATTTGGAAATGGATTTGGTGAAAAGAAAGGTAAAACGGGGCGAGCGCAATATCGAGCTAACCACCAAGGAATTTTCGCTCTTGGAATATTTTATGCGAAATCCCAATAAGCCACTTTCGCGAACCTCCATCGCTGAGCACGTTTGGGATGTGCACTTTGATAGCGACAGCAACGTGATTGATGTTTATATCAATATGCTGAGAAAAAAACTTTCTACTCCAGAGGAAAGAAAGCTGATTCATACCATCGTCGGAGTAGGCTATGTTCTCCGCGAGGATTAAAGAGAAAATTCGTCAGTTTTTTTATTCGATTCGGATGCGTCTGACCGTGCTGTATCTCGCCTTGCTCGGCCTCACCCTCGCCGTATTTTGTACGGTGCTACTAAAACTTTTTGTGCGAAACCACCAGCAAGAATTTGATTTTGCGCTCTACAACCATGCCGTGGATGTGGCCCAATCGATCACCGTAGATTTTTTTGGCGATTTTGTGTTCACGCCCAATGCCTTGCTGGCCAAAGAAAAAGTGTTTCCCTTTTCACTGGGAAAATCCTTCGCCCAGGTGGTTTCACCCGAAGGTCAAATCGTGGCCCGATCGGCAAACCTAGTGGAGCAATCCTTACCTCTCCCCAATGAAGATTGGCAGGCGCTGTTTCGCCGGGGCCACGTCTATCGAACACTGACTTCCAAAGATATGGAATCCATCACCAGTTCCGTGCGGGGCGAGAACTATCGACAGATTATTTTTATGGTTCGCCGAGGAAAACCTCTATTTATCCTGCAAATCGCGGTGCCCATGACTCTGCTCGATCGCGAAAAGAAAGACTTGATTGAATTCTTTATGATTGGCATTCCCGTAAGCCTTTTATTCGCCGGTATCGCCGGTTTTTATCTCGCCGGAAATGCGCTGGCTCCCGTGCGAAACTTGATCAAAAAGGCGGCCAAGCTAAATCCGTCCAACTTATCTGAGCGTCTGCCCGAACCCAGTACGGAAGACGAAATCCGCATGCTCACCATCACCCTAAACGGATTGCTGGGCCGAATTGAAAAGGCCTTCGAAAGTCAGGAACATTTTATTTCCGATGCCTCCCACCAGCTAAAAACTCCTTTGGCTATTCTGCGGGGTGAATTGGATGTGTTCCGCGCGAAAGATCGCGCGCCCGAAGAAATCCATGCGTTTTTGGATTCTGCCACTCAGGAGTTGGAACACCTCTCTCGACTCGTGGACGATTTGTTAACGCTGGCCAAAATTGATGCCGGTGCCGGTTCGTTACTGCTGCGCAAAGTTCGCTTGGATGAAATTCTCCTCGAAACCGTGGCGCGATTTGAGCTTTTAGCCAAAAAGAAAAATATTTCCATTCGCTTCAATCTCGACGATAAAACCGCCGGAAATGATGCGCGAAATTTTGAAATCGAAGGCGATACAGACCTTTTGCAAAGTATGTTTCGTAACCTCATTGATAATGCCGTGAAATATTCGCCCGAAAATTCCGCTGTGGAAGTGGAACTTATCAATGAACAGGATCAGATTCTCGCTTCCATAAAAGACTTTGGCGCGCCGATCCCCGATGAGATGAGGGAACGCCTCTTTCAGCGATTCGAACGCGGTAATTTGCGTGTGGGCGGCGTGAATGGCACCGGTTTGGGCCTCACGATCGCCAAAAGAATTGCCGAGATGCATTCCGGTAACATATTGATTTCACAAGAGAAAGATCACGGAAAATCCTTCCGCGTCGCAATGAAAAAGAATTAATCTCCTTTTCATCTGGTTTTAACCCCCGCCCGTTATTGTGTGTTTATGGAAAGACGGATTCTTTCCAACTCCGAAAGAGATTCCGGAGCAAACGATAACGTTGAACGAAAAAGATAAGGCGTGGCGATGGGTACAGGGAGGCAAATACTAAAGGAGTTTTACGTCGGGTTTCTCCTCCTTTTGTTCACCTTCCTGTATCTATCGCGTTTTATCCCTTACGCGAAAGATTTTGATCCGGCCCCACGTGAAGTGAAGGCCATTAACCTGCTCGAAAAAGTAGAAAGGAAAGGAAAAGAAGCATCGTAAGAATTCCGCTCGGCTAGCACCACTAACTGAGCAAAAAATGTTCCCCTGGGGCTCAAGCGCATTCATACCCTCCATCAAACCACCATCGCGCTTGGGCCCTTTTTTTATTTTACGACAAGAATATGCGCTGAAATTAATCTCAGCACGCGCATATCGATTATTTAACTTCTTAAATTTAATTCTTGATAATCGGAAATCTTAAGAGAAATTGATTGTGCTTGGATTCCTTATTGTAAGTTAATTTGTCCACATGTTTAAGAATCTTCTCCTCAGCCGTAGCTTCTAATATTGCGGACAACAACTCCATCTTCCCACCTCATTTCGAGCAGATTTCCAGATCGATCCCAAACACGCGCTTGAGCAATTTCACCCAGCTCACCCTCGCTTTCTTGGGCATTTCTGCCTTTCCAGCTTCGTTCGGCTTGCCCGAAACCACTTTGCTTCTAATCTTCGCATGCGGAGCCAGTACTCCGTGATATCTCGTTAGGGGTGCTCTGGGTGGCGGCACCAAGGCTGCTAGCTTTTCCCTCTGCTCTGGCGCGCAGTATACAATTGCATGCGGTGAAAACTTGGCTACCGTCGCACAAAGCGGTCCGTTTAGCTCCGGAGCATCGCTTATGCCAAGCGATCCGTCTCTCCGAACCCACACTCCCCAGGCGCTTTCCTTAGGCCGCTCGATTCCTCACGCTTGCCGCTTGCAGCTCTGGAAACGAATCCTCTGTTTCCTCAGCTATGCCCTCGCTCTCAGCCCCAAAATGCCCTAGCTTCTTGAGCAAACTCACTACTTTTTTTGCTATCGTCTGCACTAAAGCCTGGATCTCTGCATCCTCTAAGCGCGACATATATACAAACTCTGGCCCAGTCTCCCCCTCTACATACACGCCATCCAACACTAGAATGTAAAAATGTAGATTTGCATTGAGCGAGCCCTCAAACCTCTGCAGAAGCGTAACCGCTCCGAATTTCGCCCTTCGCTTCAGCTTCTTCTCAATCAGAGAGCTGATCGGAGATCTTTGATTGCTACTACGCCCCCCGCTAGGCTTAAAATGGCGGTAATTTGCTCTTCAGTAAGTCTTATTCTCTGCCTATCTGTAACGTTTTTTCGAACCAATTATGGGAAACTCTGTCACAACGCTTCTGAGATTCAGAATGGATCGTTTCTACTTACTAACGGCAATTTTGTGATGGCTTTGCTACATTGTTAAAATTTTGAGTTTTTTCTAGATTGGCATTGAGTAAAGCAAAATTGATAACGAGAAATCCCTAGGTCGTCAGCACTGCCCTAGGGATTTCATATGGCGGAAACTGCTTTCTATTTTTTAGAAATCGTAATCTTCGAGTTTTCTTTCAGCAAATGTCTTCCGGGAGCAAGATTTTTAAATACGTCAACTTTTCCAGACGGCCATTTAACCTCAACCAACTCAGCCACATTTGCATCGCCCATCCCAAACGCCGCAACAACTTCTCCTTGAATTGCACTATTATTGGCAATAATTTCACGAACGTACTTGTTTCCGCCAATGGTTGCCGACACTTTTGCGCCTATCCCC
>CAYZLH010000227.1:4344-5202 GCA_964478795.1 uncultured Bdellovibrionales bacterium
CGATCCTTGAAGAGAAACCTCCAATGAGCGCTTATTTAAATGATTATTCTTGAAAACCTCTACTACTGGAAACAATTTAGCCTCAGTTCCTGGATCGCAGTTCCTTAACAGCAAGTCAGGACTTCCATCTCGATCCACGTCAGCAACCAAACTCATGTAGCCATCGGACATACTATCCACATCCTCTAAGTATCCAACGTCGACGAATTCTCCATTACCCAGGTTTTTGAACAGACGGTTCCGTTGATAGCCCGCAAAGCTCATCGTGTCCACTTTGTCGCCGTTTTTTACTTTAGCTTCCATTAGAGCGCGCATATAAACACTTCTCGCGGCAGATGCCTTGCCGCGAAAATCATCAAAACGATCGCCCAATCCATCTTGCATATGATCTTGGTGGATCAATCCTAGTCCTTTTCCAACCGCAAATTCAAAGTCAAGATTGTCATCTCTACTTGAGCCTGACCAAAGTCCGTTTACCAAATACAAATCCTGCAATCCGTCGTTATCGTAGTCAATTATCGAGACTCCGCCTTGTCCTTCGCCGGAATATGCTAGACCAGAAAGGTTCTCTTCGCTGAACCGATTGTCCTTGCCGCCAATAAATACTCTCAGCCCCGGCACGAATCCTCCCCATTCACTTTTTTGTTTGAATCTTTGCAAAGAATTGAACTCTGCATTGGTGATAACGTAATCAAAAATGCCATCGTTATTAAGATCACCGCTATTTACGCCCATCCCATAACCAATGTTTTCCATTTTGTTTTGCTTTTGAGTAAATACGAATTTTCCATCTCCCAAATTCTTATACATTGGGCCGACATTGGCTTGATCGTCGATAATCATAATGTCGACTTTGCC
>CAYZLH010000228.1:0-5147 GCA_964478795.1 uncultured Bdellovibrionales bacterium
CATGAAAAACAACAATACGAAGGAAGCTTTGATACTGGCAATTCCCAGCGAAACCACCACGTTCATGGTGCTACCGAAGTTCACATAGGAAGCTCCTACAGTGACCACGGTTAACACGAGCAGTGCTGCTAGAGTGCCGAAATATACCTTGAAAGGTACTAAATGATGCGAATGATGTTCGTTTTTGTGTTCCATAGGTACCTCAGGTCACCAAATAAAGGAGAGGGAAAAGGAAGATCCAAATTAAGTCTACGATGTGCCAATAGAGACCCACAAACTCTACCGCCGCAAACTTTCTGGAGTTGAAATGGCCCTTTTGCATGCGCAGAAACACCCAAGCAATGGCTCCCATACCAATCAAAACGTGAATCCCGTGCAAGCCCGTCATCACGAAATAAAACGAGAAGAAGAGCGCCGCATTGGAAGACTGGAAATCCGTGGCGGCGAAAAATTGACCGGGTAAAATTCCCGAATGGATTTTATGGGAATATTCAAAGTACTTTATTACCAAGAAGATGCAAGCGCAGAGGAAGGTAATTCCCAGCATGAGCTTCGACTTCCCTACTTGATCGCGCTGAATAAAGGCGATGGCTAATGCCATAGTGAGCGAGCTCACCAATAGCACCACGGTGTTCACGGCCCCCATCACTTTATCGAGATGGTGATGAGCCTCGCGAAACATTTCGGGATACAAATAGTTGAAAAGTCCGTAGCCCGCGAAAAGAACGCCGAACAGCATTACCTCGGTGACGAGGAACAACCACATTCCCAACTTCCCAGCTTCGAATTCGTGTTCGATGCTGTCGAAGTGGTGGGCGTGATCCATATGTCCATGTTGAGAACTCATTTTGGATTTCCTTTCCGAACTACTTCGCTAATCCGTAATCATACGGACCAGACGTAACTGTAGGAGTTTTTGCAAAGTTTTCTAAAACTGGAGGAGATTCCGCCGACCACTCCAGAGTGCGCCCGCGCCATGGATTGGCCGGAGCTTTCGGTCCTTTAAACGTGCTGTACAGTACGTTTACACAAATCATGAGAATACCTAGAGCAATGCCCCAGGATCCAACAGTGGAGATCAAATTCCAAACAGCATACATTTGCTCGTAGTCGTGGTAGCGGCGAGGCATTCCGTTATAGCCAGCTACGAACTGGGCCAAGAAAGTTACGTTGAAGCCCACGATGAACAGCCAGAAGGAAAGTTTGCCCATTCCCTCGTGATACATTTTCCCCGTGATTTTGGGGAACCAGTAGAAGATTCCAGCAAACAACGAAATGGCCGCGCCACCCATCATTACATAGTGGAAATGCGCCACCACGAAATAGGTATCGTGGAAATGAATATCAGCGGAAAGCGTGCCGAGCATAATTCCCGTGATTCCTCCAATACCGAAGGTGAATAAGAAACCGATGGCGTAGAGCATGGGCGTCGCCAAACTGATCGAGCCGCGATACATCGTGGCCACCCAGTTAAACATTTTCACCGCCGATGGAATTGCCGTAAGCATCGTAAGAAGTGAAAAGAGGAAGTTCGTGAGCGGCGCTTGACCGCTGGTGAACATATGGTGTCCCCATACGAGGAAGCTCACCAAGCCGAGACCTAGCGAGGAGTAGGCAATGGCGCGATAACCGAAAATCGTTTTTTGCGACATTGTGGGTAAAATCTCTGAAATGATTCCCATCGCTGGCAAAATCATAATGTAAACCGCAGGGTGCGAATAAAACCAGAAGAAGTGTTGGAACAATACGGGATCGCCGCCAAGTTTTGGGTCAAAGAAACCAATACCGGCAAATCTTTCCACCGCCAAAAGCACCAAGGTAATACCGATTACCGGCGTGGCCAAAACCTGCAGAATACTGGTGCTATAAAGTGCCCAAACAAACAGAGGCATGCGGAAAAAGCTCATGCCGGGGCAACGAAGCGTGTGGACGGTGACAATAAAGTTTAATCCCGTCAAGATCGAAGCAAAACCCATAAAAAATACACCGGTCACCATGCTGACCACGGCAGATCCCGTGCGAATGGAATAAGGAGTGTAGAAAGTCCAGCCAGTATCAGCGCCAGGTCCAGCCAAAATTCCGTATAGGTTAATACCCATTCCAATTAGCAGTAGATAGTAAGAAAGTAGATTCAAACGCGGAAAGGCTACGTCCTTGGCGCCAATCATAATTGGCAAAAGGAAGTTTCCTAAAAACCCTGGAATCGCCGGGATAATAAACCAAAACACCATCACTGCGCCGTGAAGCGTGAAGAGTTTGTTGTAGGTATTGGGATCAAAGAATTGCTGCCCCGGGTACATCAGCTCTAAACGAACCAAAAGAGCAAAAACACCACCGACCAATAACGAAAGCATGGTGGTGTAAAAATATAGAAGGCCGATGCGTTTATGATCTAAAGTGATTAACCAGCTCTTTAAGCCATGGGCGGCTTCGTAAAAATTCACATTTGCTGCGTGACCCATATTATCCTTCCCAAGTTCAGAAACATTCGTTTCTTCAGTTTTCTCAAGATTCTTATTTCAAACTCTTCATGTAAGCGATCAATTGATTCACTTCTTCATCAGAAAGAATTCCGCGGTAGGTAGGCATGCTAGGCGCATATCCCTTCACCACTTTTTTCATCGGATCCATGATCGATTCGCGAATATAGTTTTCATCCGCCGTAACTTTTGTTCCGGTCATCAACTCTTGTTCGGAACCAAACAAGCCCTTAAAGGTGGGGCCAACCTTTGCGCTACCGTCTACACTATGGCAGGCATTACAAGACTTCGTGCGATACACATTCTGACCAAGCTCGGCCAAACTCAAATTTGAACTCGCAATTCCCGTGGCCGGAACTTCTGGCGCCAGTTTTGGAATTTGGTAGAGGCCATCCTGCCAACCTTTAAAATCCACCTCATTCAATGCGTAGACTTTGCCAATCATCTTCGAGTGCGAAGTTCCGCAATATTCCGTACAGAAAATATTGTAAACGCCAGGCTTTGTCGCAGTAAAATGCATCGCCGTGAACTGACCAGGAACCGTATCCATCTTCACGCGAAATTCGGGGATGAAAAAGCTGTGCAAAACGTCTTTCGAGGTCATGATCAAGCGCACTGGCTTACCAACCGGAACCACCATTTCATTGGTAAAGGTTTTTCCATCGGCATATTGAATCTGCCAGTTCCACTGTTGGCCGATTACGTTGATCTCATACTCATCAGCTTTCGGAGTGATCATATAGGAGTAGTCAAACCAGCCCCACACGAAAAAGCCCAGCGCCCAAATGGAAATTCCGAAAATCGAAACAAACTCCACCAAGTAGTTTCCGGGAATATATGGAGTGACATCACTGTCGCTTTTTCTTTTGTAGCGGAAGGCAAAGTAGATTCCGGCGCCAAGAGTAGCTACGAACAGTACTACTCCGATGGTCACCGCCACCAGCATGTATAAGTCAAATTTTGCTCCTTGAGTGGAAGCAGAAGGGAGAAAGTTCAGGGCGAGGGAGAACATGTTTTACCTTTCCTTCGATGTCGCAAGAACACAAACAAATAACAAGCTAGTCCAATCACCACCGTGAGCGCGCCCCCGAGTGAAACCAATCGCGACGCTAAAAGCACGTATTTGCTATCCTTTGGATCCCAATGATAGCAAAACAAAGAAAGTTTTTCAGCAAATGTACCAACTTTTCCTTCACCGGCCTCGAGAATGGCGAACTTCAAATTACGCGGCTCAAAAGCGATTCCTTCGAGAAATTTACTGACGACCCCTTTCGGCGTAAGGAAAAAAATTGCCGCCCCGTGTGCATATTGTTTTTCTTCTTCGACCCACTTGTAGCCAAAGCCAATGGCCTTCGCGAGTCGAGCCTCACTCCCATCTTTTCCCACGAGAAAATGCCAATGGGCCGAAGCGTCTATTCGACGATCCTCGGGTAGTGACTGCATTAAGCTTTCTTTTTTCGCTAACGCTAGGTCCGGACCCTCTTTCGGGTCGATACTAATTGATACAACTTTGTAATGATCAGCCGCCCCCCAAGGTAGCTCCACCAGCGCATCACGGGCTCCGTTTAAAAGCATTCCACATAACATGGGGCAGCCATAATAGTTCAAGAGCAGCAGCACCGGCTTTTGTCCGGAAAAAAAAGCCCCAAGTTTTACTGTTTTTCCTGTTTCATCGCGAAATTCCTCGTCGAGATTTAGTTGAGCCCCAAGATTGGGTCGCATGGCGATATCTTGAAAGGCTGGCGGAAGCGGTTCTGCCGCAGAAGCAGCACCTCCATTTAGCAAAGGCCCAAGGAATGAAATGCCGAGTATTAGAAGGGAAATTTTATGCTTCATTTGGCGGCAATTTAGCACAAAAAGATGAAGAATGATGCCCTCCCGTGCTAGGAACGTAGAGGCAATGATACGCAGAGAAATTCGGGCCAATCAGTTTCGTTTTGAAGATCAGGGGATCACCTTTATTGATCGCTATTCCAAGGAAATTCATTTTTCTTTTTTGGAGCCGATCAAATTGCGTTATCTGCCCTACCGGCAAACCTTTCGTTTCTCCGGGCAGAATGGCTACGCAGTTTTAGCCATTGGAGAGTCGGAATGTCAGTCGTTAGTCATGGAGTTTTTTCGTCGCTGGAAAAAGGTTCAACCAGATTTTGCGAAAAAAGCGGCCTTTGACTACGTCGATGGGCAAAAGGGCTTCGTATCCCTAGCCTTCTTTCTTTCCATTTTCTTTACCTTACCTTTGTCGATTGGTTTTTTAGCGGACTCGAAGAGCCAGTTTTATTGTACCGACGTCCTTCGTCAGTCGGCGGTTTTAGACGAAATGCAGGTGGTAAAATTTAAAAAGAAGCGCAAAGGCCACTATATCTTAGACTTGGAACTAAAGACTCCTACCGGGTTCGTCATCCAAGGAAAAGACCAGCTCATTACGAAGGACGAGACGCAAATTCCCAAAAGTGTGCCTGTGCTCTACTCTCCGGAACAGCCAAGCTGTTGGAGTCTAACTCCCGATCTCAAAGGAAGCGAAGTTAACTGGGCCAAGCGAAGATACTTTGGCGCCTTCACCTTACTTTTTGGTAGCTTCTTTCTTTACGTAACACTTTACGGATTTTTATGGTCGACGCCACGACTCTTCCGCCGTCAACCACTCAAAAAAGAAATCGCCGACGACGA
>CAYZLH010000229.1:0-5126 GCA_964478795.1 uncultured Bdellovibrionales bacterium
CGAAACTTTCGCCCGTATGGCCATGGACGACGAAGAAACCGTGGCCCTAATGGCTGGCGGGCACACCTTTGGAAAAGCCCACGGCGCCGGTGATCCCTCACTAGTTGGGCCAGAACCAGAAGCCGCGCCCATTGAAGAAATGGGCTTGGGCTGGAAAAACAGATTTGGCACTGGAAAAGGCGTGCACACAACCACCAGTGGCGTCGAGGGTGCCTGGAAGCCCAATCCTACCAAGTGGGATAATGGATATTTTGAAATGCTGTTCAAATACGATTGGGAACTGGTGAAGAGCCCTGCCGGCGCCCACCAGTGGCAAGCCAAAAATGTGGAAGAAAAAGATATGATCCCCGATGCTCACGATCCCAAGAAAAAGCATCGCCCCATGATGACCACCGCGGATCTTTCGTTAAAATTCGATCCCACTTACGAAAAAATCTCCCGTAAATTTCACCGGGATCCCAAAGCATTTGCCGATGCCTTTGCGCGGGCATGGTTCAAACTCACCCATCGCGATATGGGCCCGCGGGCTCGCTACCTCGGACCCGAAGTGCCCAAGGAAGTTTTGCTCTGGCAAGATCCAATTCCAGCAGCCCCGAAATCGAGTATCGGCGAAAAAGAAATTGCCACACTCAAACGACTCATACTGAAGTCCGGATTAACGATTGGACAGATGGTGACCACGGCCTGGGCTTCGGCCTCCACCTTCCGCGGATCGGATATGCGCGGCGGAGCCAACGGCGCCCGCATTCGCTTGGCGCCCCAAAACCAATGGGAAGTGAACCAGCCATCTGAACTTGCCAAGGTGCTCAAAAAACTGGAAGCCATTCAGGAGACCTTCAATAAATCTTCCAAAAAAAGAAAGGTTTCGTTGGCAGATTTGATTGTGTTGGCGGGTTGCACGGGCTTGGAAGAGGCCGCCAAAAAGGCAGGCCATAAATTGAAAGTCCCTTTTACTCCTGGCCGCGCCGATACCACCCAGGAACTTACGGATACGGAATCTTTTGCGGTACTAGAACCGAAGGCCGATGGCTTTCGCAACTATACTCGCAAAGGCTTAGAAAAGTATGCCGCCGAACTGTTAATAGATCGCGCTCAGTTGTTAACGCTGACGGCTCCCGAGCTCACGGTTTTAATTGGCGGGATGCGGGCACTGCAAACCAATCATGGCAACACCAAGCACGGTATTTTCACTTCGAAATCGGGTGGACTAACGAACGAATTTTTTGTGAATTTGTTAGACATCAATACTGAATGGAAACCCGCCGCCACTGAAGGTGAGTATGTGGGCTTTGATCGTAGTTCTGGAAAACAAAAGTGGACCGCCTCTCAAGTGGATCTAATTTTTGGATCTAACTCTGAATTGCGAGCCATTGCCGAAGTGTATGCCCAAGATGACGCGAAAAAGAAATTCGCTGAAGACTTTGTGGCCGCTTGGAACAAAGTGATGAATCTGGATCGCTTTGATCTTAACTAAATATTAAACGAGGGCTCGGTGATAATCATCGGGCCCTTTTCTGTTTTCAATTTTTTCGATTTTCGCTTCGACTAGTCGGCTTCAGGCACTAGCGAATCTTCTCACCCTTTGCCATTTTTTGAAAAAACTCTTTCATTCCGGGCTCGGTCTCAAGTTCTACACAGCGCTGAAATAATTTCATTGCTCGCCCTTCGGATCCCATGGCCTGGCAAACCGTGGCCAAACACGCTAAGGCACGCAAAAAATTGGGGCGTGCGCGAATCGCTTTTTCGAGATAGATGAGTCCCTGGCTCTTATCTTTTTCTACCCAGAAAAGATGACTCCCCAAATAAAATGCGGCATGCGCGTTATTCGGAGATCGACGAAGAATATTTTTCAATTCCACCTCTCCAGCATCTTCTCTTCCCTGCTTTAAGTGCGCTCTGGCATTAATGATTTCCAAATATTCGGCAATCTCCGCGTTTTCGGGGTGGGTAAGTAGAATTCTTTGTAACATCGAACGAATTTTACTCGACGGTGCTTCGGCCTCAATCAAAACCTTGGAGTAGATCAAAACAAAGGCCATATCTTTTAGTAATTCAGGCTTCTCTTTTTCCGCCATAGTCGCTAGTGCCAAAGCTTTTGATAGGTCACCTAGGTTAAACGCATTTCGAATATTTGTGATGGTGGGACTCTCTTGAACGGCACCTGATTTAAAGGGAGATTTGCAATACGGACACACCCCAACTGATGGTCCAGATGGAGCTCCACAATTTTCGCACTTTAGCGCAAAACTCATTGTTTTTCCCCACACTCTCCGCAGAACTTTTGTCCGCTAGTTAAATTGGCACTGCACTTTCGACAAATCAAAGGCGCCGAAAGAGCTTTACCACTCTGAGCTTTTTTTGCTTCCACAGAGGCGCCCTGATCCATGAGATTCTTGCCTAGCATTAAGCCCAACATCATCTGCATTGGATCATTCCCCCGGTCTGCAGCCTCCCCTTGCCCAATTTGATTCAAGCTTTGTGCTGCCTGATAAAGCAAATAATTTTTGGGATCGCCAATCACTTCCATGGCGGCCTTGGATTCCATAGCTTTCATTACTTCACTTCCGGGACTGATGGATTGCACCTGAACATCAATAATTTTCAGTCCATAGTCACCGAGCTTCTCCACCAACAGTCGCTCCAACTCTTTTGAAACTTCATCTTGCATTCCCGTTAGATCTTCAATTTTCTTCACGCCTTGCAAACAATTTGGAACGACCTCTTGAATTTGACCCTGAACAAATTCTTCAAGCTCGGTAACATCAAAACAAGAACGGGTTCCGATCAATGTGTTGTAAAATTTTAATGGATCGCGCAATACAATGCTGTAAAGACCGAACATACGAATCGGGACGGTACCCTGACCGCCGATGGAAACCAATAGAGGGGCTGCAGTGCCCCACCTTCTGGCAGTAAATACTTGTCCAGAAAAAAACCACAGTTCGGCGCGCAGCGGACTTTCAAAGCCCAATTTGTAATTGGCTAAGCTGGTGAGCACGGGCAAATTTTCGGTTTTAAGGTAATGGGTGCCGTCCATATAGATTTCCGCAACTTTCCCTTTATAGACAAAAACGCAACACTGGTTGGGGCGGACTACAACTACTGTGCCATCAAACAGATCAGCCGACCCTTGAGTGGGGATTTTGGCCGCCATGAGCGAGCCTGAAGGATCTTCAAATTCATAGATTCCACGAAAGAGGTCAGTTTGATTCATTTTTTGCGACATGATTCATCTTAGCGTTCCCCTAGAGGAAATGACAAACCCGTGCATCCTCTGTCCTCGATTACACGTAACCGTGTGCGAACAATAATTGCCAACCCGAGAGTATCAATTCGTCTAGTAAAAAAGGAATTGTGCCAGATATTACAGAAGGGATGACTCCCGAATCCTTTCATAAGAAACTGTCCGTTTTGGCTAAGTCTTCTGAAAAAAATCTACTAGCCGCTTAACGGCCTGGCCAAGTAGTTCTGGTCGACGATGATAGAGTTTGGGTTGAAAAGTCGTGCGATTTTCCAGATCCGTGTGAATGATCTGCAATTTTCCATTTTGCAGCTCCCGCTCGATCATATATTTGGGGAGCCAACCGAATCCCAGCCCGCGCATAATGGCTTCTTTTTTGGTGGGGAAGTCATTGACCTGGATTGTGGATTTATAAATTCCCTTCTCAGTGCTGAGCCCAAGTTCTCCCGAAGTGTCTCTCACCTTCACATAAGCATATTGGCTAATGTCTTCTAAGTGAGCCTTGCGTCGACCGGTAAATTTGGCGAGCGGATGATTGTTTTGGGCCACCAACAGCATCTCGATCGACTTTAATGGCAAGGATCTCACGCCAGGCAACTGAATTGGCAGAATCGTAAACATTAGATCCGCATTCTCTTCCACAAACTTGTTTTCCACTTCCCGAAGAAAAGCGGCGCTCATTTTTATTTCCGTTGGAAAGCTGACCCAATTCACGCGAAATAGCGCATCGGTGATCACATTAAAATCTACCACGCCGTCATAGATCACCCGCACGCTCGGCTCCCAACCACCTTTTAAGCTTTCACAGGCCATACTCAGTTCGTTGCGAGTTTGAATCAGTTGTCGGCAGTATTTGAGTACAACTTCGCCCTCAGCGCTAATTCGATTGCGATAGCCGGTCCGGTCAAACAGTCTAAGCCCTAGCTGCTCTTCCATAGATCGCAACAAATATAGAATCGCCGAGTGTCCTTTAAAGAGTGATTTGGCGGCCTTCTGAACTGTGCCCAGCCTGGCCACGGCATCGAATGCCTGCGCTTGATCTAATGTGATATGCACGGGAGAACCTCAAAATTATGTCAATATTTCTGACAATAATTAGCCGATAAATGATCTATATTTCAACAATAAAGATCCGTTATTGTAATAACTAAGCACCCAAAACCTAGATAGTCCCCAGAGGAGAGCCTTTGTTATGAGCCAAAATCCCTTAAAGATGCGCGGAATCGATTTTGTGGAATTTTCGACCGCTAGTCCCCAGGCGTTGGAGTCACTTTTTTATGACTTTGGTTTTTCCAAGGTGGCCAAACACCAAAGCAAAAACATTGATCTTTTCATCCAGAATCAAATCGTCTTTTTTTTGAATTCCGAAAAGAACTCTTTTGCCCACTCCTTTCAGGCCACTCATGGCCCTTCGATTTGTTCCATGGGCTGGAAAGTGGAAAACCCCGAGCAGGCGCTCGCTGAAGCCGTTAAACGAGGCGCACGGGCCGCCACCGGAGACTATTCGATACAAGGCAAACCCGTGCCCGCTATTTATGGAATTGGTGATAGCCTGATCTATTTTATTGGTCCCGACGATTCCAAATTCCCCTATGCCCGATTTGGATTTGAAACTCTACGGGAGCCCAAAATGACTCCCAACAAAGGATTTCTCACCATCGATCACCTCACCAACAATGTCTACAAAGGCACCATGGAAAAATGGGCATCCTTTTACAAAGATGTGTTTGGCTTCGAAGAAGTTCGCTACTTCGACATTCGCGGACAGAAAACTGGTCTCACATCCCATGCGCTCCGATCCCCGTGCGGCACTTTTTGTATTCCCATCAATGAAGCCGATGAAGCCAAATCGCAAATCAACGAATATTTGGAAGAGTACAAGGGG
>CAYZLH010000230.1:0-5089 GCA_964478795.1 uncultured Bdellovibrionales bacterium
TTCCGCGATGAGGATCTACGCGCTGATCGGCAGCCAGAATTTTCTCAAATCGATATTGAAATGAGCTTCACCAATCGCGAGCTCATTTACAAAATCATGGAAGGCTTGGTGAAAGAGTTATTCCTGCAAACCAAGGGCATGAATGTTTCCATCCCCTTCCCCCGCATGTCTTATCAACAGGCGATGGATGAATATGGTGTGGATAAACCTGACACTCGGTTTGATTTAAAAATCAAAGATGTGAGCGATGTTTTCCGCTCCTCCGGCTTTCAGGCCTTTCGCACCTGCCTCGATAATGGTGGTCTAGTTCGTTGTTTGCATCTACCCATGGCCATTCAAGGAGCCGAGCCATTTTCGCGCAAGGATCTCGATGATCTTACTAAAGTAGTGCAGCAGAATGGCGCCAAAGGAATGGCTTGGATTAAAGTGGAAACTTCGAAAGAAGGCCCCCTTCCCGCCTTTAACTCACCCATTGCCAAATTTTTCAGCGATGCCGAACGAGAAAATTTAGTTAAGACACTAAAACTCCAGTCTGGAGACTTAGTATTATTAGTTGCCGACACTAATTACGACACTGTTTGCGCCTCTCTTGGTGCGCTACGAAATCACCTTGGCAATAAGCTCAATCTCATCGATCACAGCTTATACAATTTCCTCTGGGTAACCGATTTCCCACTTCTTCAGTACGACGCAGAAGGAAAACGCTGGGCAGCCTGCCACCATCCCTTCACCTCGCCTACTCCTGAAGACGAGCAAAAACTTTTGGAAGGAAAAGACCTAGGCTCCATCAAAGCTGCAGCTTACGATTTGGTACTCAATGGTTACGAAGTAGCCGGTGGCTCCATCCGTATTTTCCGCCAGGAGGTGCAACAAGCCATGTTTAAGGCATTGGGATTTAGCCCGGAAGAAGCGAAAGAAAAATTTGGCTTCTTCGTTGAGGCTTTGCAGTACGGCACTCCTCCGCACGGGGGAATCGCCTTTGGTGTGGACCGCATGGTGATGCTCTTGGTTGGTACCGATGCCATCCGTGAAGTAATGGCTTTTCCAAAAACGCAAAAAGCTACCTGCTTGATGAGTGATTGCCCAAGTCCAGTTACTCCTGAACAACTAGCGGAATTGCATATCTCGCTGATGAAAAAGGGCAACGCCTAGTAGTTGCGAAAAAAAGAGTAGATACTTGAGGTACCGATCGTCGGACGCATCATGACTCCAGTGGGAAATACCAATTGATCGCTAGCATTGCGAAAACGCATCAAGGGATTCTGATCTCCCTTAGCGATACCGTTGATAAATGTATAGGATCCTAGATATGAGCTACAGGTCGTATTTCCGTGAGCTTCTACCGTAACCACAAAAGGATCACCGTAAGGCGGGCGAATGTTGGTGTTCACTGGAGATCCGGCAATCGCCGCTCCCGGCAAACAGGCGGAAGATATTTTTCCTCCAGGGCCTCCCTCTGGTGGCGGCACCGAAGGATCCCAACGCGCGTATTCTTCAAGAGAAATTTTGATTCTGGTAGCCCCACCCGCTGCCGGCCTACCCCCGGCAGCATCACAATCCGCGCCAAAAGCAGTTAGCAATGACATGTCTCCACCCGAAGGAGCACAGAACCCAACATAAAGTAATCTTGTTTGATCTGGATTGGGCGGCTCGTTGTAGCTAGGCGGGGCGAACGGTCCAGTACCACATTGCCCCGTGGAGCGTAAATCCAGCGGAATGGTAATTGTACCTCCCGTAAGCGAGATCGAATTTGCCCGACCACAGTACATCGTACCAGTCATCCCTGCGCCGCTATAGGCCACCCCATAAAATTGATAGGTACCATTAGGAATGAACCAATCCGCCTTAATGGTTTCGTTCGCAAGTAATTTGGCGCCTCGTCGGTTCACATCTTGGGCATTTACGGCATAGACCATCACGCCGGGCAGTAATGCCGATGGATTTTCTGAATTGACCGAAAAGCGAACTCCTGTTGTACCTTCTTGAATTCGCGAAAACTTCCCACAGCCCATAAGTCCCAAAAATACAAAAACGAATAAGATGCTCTGCATACTTATATTGAAACATATTTTTAGGTATTTCCCATCAGCGAAAATTCACTACTCGCCCTGAGTTATTTGCTAGAACGTTCGAGCTCTTGAAGAATTTCCTCGGCCTCTTGCAGTTTGGTTAGTGCCTTTTTGAGAAACTCATTTCCTGGCGGAATTTCAGCCTCTAATAGCAGCAAATAGGTTTTTGCTTTGGCCAGTGGTGTGCGTAAATCATGAAATTTTTTCGCTTCAATATTCATCGATATGCTAGACCTTGAATTTTCGCCACTTGCTCGCGCGTCAAATTCGCTTTACCGAAAATCTTACAGATTAAATCCACTCGATCCAAATGCTCTAGCAGCGGTGCCTTCAAAGCCAGCATTGTTCGTCGCCGCAAGAAATCCTCGACCTCTACGGCCATTTCATGCTCTTTGGCATAAAATACTTCAGCCAGAATGTCGGGCTCACTTGGCAATATCCGTTCTCGCATGGCTGCATCTTGCACTGCTCGATCAGCAATTCTCTGCCAGCGAGCTCCATAACGTTTTTGCAAATGTTCTTCCACCATTTTGCCAAAGTCATCTTTTTTGAAACCATCAAGCGTCACTAAGGGAAACTGATGCGTGGAAATTGGTTTGGTATTCAACTTAAGGTCCGAACCCAGCTTCTTGATGACGTAATCAATTAGTTGAGCCGACATAGTTCGATAGGTGGTGTATTTTCCACCCGCGATATTAAATAAACCATTCGGATCTTGCCAAATCTGATGCTCGCGCGAGACCGCCGAAGGATCGTTAGACTTTCCCTCTGATACGAGCGGGCGCAGTCCAGCAAAGGTAGATTGCACATCACCCGGATTTACTGAGCTTCCAGGAAATGTACGCTTCACACTTTCTAACAAGTAATCCACATCATTGCGATTAGCCTGAATACTTTCCAGGGGTCCATCATGATCAGGATTATAGTCAGTGTCGGTAGTACCGACTAGAGTACGATCAAACCATGGGATACTAAAAAACACTCGGCTATCTGTTTTGGCCGTCAGCAAGAATCCATGATTTTTTC
Source organism: uncultured Bdellovibrionales bacterium (assembly GCA_964478795.1). Classification (GTDB taxonomy): domain Bacteria; phylum Bdellovibrionota; class UBA1018; order CAIPTA01; family CAIPTA01; genus JAKFYM01. Next base: position 3,096 of record CAYZLH010000230.1, read on the forward strand.
CCAAAACATGGTTGGGCAGGATCATATGCACGCCCTTAGTCGGACGAAGTTTTGCTTCCAAATCGGGACTAGCCAGTCGTCGAATATAATCACTCCATGGGCCAGTAGCGTTCACAAATACTTTGGCCCGTATGCGGAAATCTTGCTGGTTGGGTTGGGCCATATCGCGCACCCAGACAGAGCGAATTTTTCCTGACCCATCTTTTTCAAACCCGCGCACCTGAGTATAGTTCGCTGTGACCGCGCCATGAAAAGCGGCCGAGCGTACATTTTCTAAGCCAATACGAAAATCGTCCATGACCACATCGTGATAAACAACTCCCCCTTTTAGCCCTTTAGACTCCAGAAAGGATTCTTCTCGCATGGCTCGATCGCGAGTATAGAAGCGCGAACGGTGGTTTCGGAACAATGCCAATACGTCGTAAAGAAAAACGCCGAGTGCCACCGCAGGCAAACTATGCGGACTCCAGGGATAAACAGGAATTAAAAATGGCACTGGATCGGCAAGATGCGGACTCAATAAATCGCTATGCAGCCGACGTTCTTGGCTGGCCTCAAATACTAATCCCAAGTGAAATTGCTCTAAATAACGAATTCCACCGTGCAACATTTTGGAGGATTTAGAGCTGGTTCCTGAGCAGAAATCATGGGCCTCCACCATGGCAACTTTCCAGCCTCGCATGGCAGCGTCACGGGCAATACCAGCACCATTAATACCTCCGCCAATAATGCATAAATCAAATTGTTCGGTAGCAAGTCGTTGGAGATGCTGAGATCTAGAAAAATTGCTCATAGGAGAATTTTACTCCGGTTCCGGCTTCTCCTCAAATTAGAGTTTGCCTAAGTTTGCGAGCTGCAATTCAACGAATAGCGCCATCAAGTCAACCTTCAAATTTCCATTAAATTCCCGATATACACGATAGCGGTTTACCTTGGCCGATTTTTCGCCGATTTCTTTTAACAAATTTGAGCTGCCGCGATTCTTCAAGGCGAGAAATCGGTCAAAATATTTCGGCAAATGAATTTTTTCCGAACCGGCCCCAAGCACAACAAAGGATAAATCGCGTAGGGTAAGCAACCACGCCTCTACAGCGAGATCTGCGTCCGCTTCTTGATCAATCCCCTCTAACCATTTTACCTGTTCAGAACCGACGCGTGGACTATTTTCCCAAAGTCGGATCAATTGATCAGCCGACGAATCTAGCAAGTCCAATAGCTCGGGACGATCAAAAACAGCTTTGGCTTTTTGAAAAGAACCTTCAGCATAGCCGAAAAATAAATCTGGCATGCCCAAGCTCGTTGCTTCCGATTTTGGGAGAACATCATCGTTTCCCAAAGGTGAAAACCGGATCTGTTGTACTCGTGATTGAATCGTCGGTAGTAACTCCGTCAAATCGCGCACGAATAGAAAAAAAAGTGTATGGCCCGGTGGCTCCTCAAGAATTTTTAAAAGCGCGTTTGCCGATTGCATATTGAGCAAGGCAGCCTCCGGAAACACCACGAAACGCTTCCACAACTCCATTGGCGGATAGGAAAGAATTTTGGGCAGACTGCGAATCTGGTCTACACTCAACGTTCCTTCTACCGGTGCAATGGAATACAAATCTGGGTGCTGCCCAGCTTGCAGCAAAGCTGGACTGAGTTTTTTTGCTGAAAACCGCAATAAAAACTCCAGCAAGACTTCCCACTTTTTGGGAGACTCCGGTCCAGTAAAGGCATAGGCGTGATGGAGGCGATTTTCTTCCTTCGCGCGAACAAGAAGTTGCGAAACTTCTGGTGCTCTCATCTTCTACCTGCGTTTTTCTAAATGTTGGAGAATGGTTTCGTGAATCTGATCTCTGCTTTTACTGGCATCGATTAAACGAAATCTTTTGGGCTCGGCCTTGGCTAATTTACGATATCCCTTGCGCACCGCTTGATGAAAACTGAGGGTCTCCTTTTCCATTCGATCCAAGATTCCTCTGGAACCCACTCTTGCGAGTCCAATGCGAGGA